>JAFSSU010000202.1 GCA_017450845.1 Treponema sp. | reverse complement strand
GTATGGGGGACCTGGCGGAGTAGGCCGATATGGGCGACAGCCTGGACAAGATCGTAACGGGCGACATGCAGCTGCCTGACATGGGCGGAATCGATGACATGCAGCTTCCCGACATGGGCGGAATCGACGATATGCAGCTTCCCGATATGGGCGGAAGCGACGATATGCAGCTTCCCGACATGGGCGGGAGTGATGACATGCAGCTTCCCGACATGGGCGGAATCGATGACATGCAGCTTCCCGACATGGGCGGCGGAGATGGCATGGAGGGAGAAGCCCCCGCCCCTGCGGAGGAGGCGGAGAGTCTTGAGGAGGCTGACGGCGGAGTGGAGTCGTTCGACACGTCCGGTATGGACGGCGTGGACTTTGATGCTCCTGCCGATGCTGGCAACGACTTTGAGCTCGGCAACATAACGGCACAGGAAGGAAACGAGGAATTCTCCATCCCGGGCTTCTCGGATACCGTGACCGCGAACCTCAACAAAAAGGCCCCGGAGCCTGAGACCGCGCCTGAGGACGGGAAGGGTGAGACTGCCCCGTCCAAGCCCAAGAACACCTTCACCGATGCCGAGTATAAGCAGTTCCTGGCGAACCTGGAGCATTACCCGCTCAACATCCGCCTTGCGGTTGAGCTGTTCGCGACCAAGAGCGACTTTACTGACGACGCTCAGTTCGAGATATTCGAGCAGGTACTTAAGAAGGTTCCCGCCAAGAAGCTTGCCTCTGATCTGGAGAAACTGCTCTCCGATGAGGACCTGCAGCAGCTGGGCATTCAGTCCCTGAGCGTTCCCAAGGACTTCGAGCGGCGCAGCAACGAGGAGTGGGAGGCCTACAAGCGGACTCCCCAGTACCAGCTCAAGAACAGGATCCTGCCGCTTGCCATACTCAGCACGGCGGCTGCCATCCTTCTTTTCTGTATCTGGATTCTCAGCGACAACTTCCTCTACAAGCCCCTCATGGCCCGGCATTTCTACAAGCAGGGCTATGAGCTGGTTCAGGAGAACATGTACCCCCAGTCGGAGGACAAGTTCAACAAGGCCCTTACCTTCAAGTCCGTCAAGGACTGGTTCTATAAGTACGCCGAGGCATACCGCGAGCACAAGCAGTACGACCGGGCGGAGAACATGTACCGGCAGATACTCAGGCGTTTCAAGCAGGACAAGCCGGCCGGCCTCGCCCTTGCCGACATGCTCGCAAACGATACGTTCAACTATCCCGAGGCGGAGAAGGTTCTCAAGCGCGAGGTGCTGGACTATTACGTCAATGACTATGACGGAATCCTGCAGCTGGGCGACACCTACCTCTCTTGGGCGGACGACGATCCGAGCAAGTTTGACAAGGCCAAGGAGCAGTACGACCTGCTCTATGAGCTGTACGGCGGAGAGAAGAAGCTTTCTCCCAAAATCCTGTCCCGGCAGATGCGCTACTATGTCAGGACCGACAACCTGCCGCAGGTTCTCCAATATAAGGAGGGATTCTTCCCTGACAACAAGAATCTCGACTCCGATGACCTGGTGGAAGTCTCGGGCTACCTTCTGGACAAGAGATACGGGGACCTGCCACCGTCACAGGAGTACCTGAGGAGCCGCATTGAGGGTCTTCGCGGTCTGCTGGAAGCCGCCGTCAAGTCGAACCCGGCGAATCCGACCGCGCTCTACAACCTGGGCCGCTATCACATGCGGGCGGGCAATACGAAACCGGGCAAGGATTGCTTTGAGCAGGCGATAGGGCTTTTTGACTCCATGAGGCCCCGGCGCGCGAGGGATACTTACAAGCTCATAGACAGCTACAGGCTTCTTGGCGAGCAGTACAATAAGGAGGGAATGCGCATAGATGCGGAGACCCTGTACAACAAGGGCAAGGAGCTGTTCGAGAAGGAGAATGCCTCCAACAAGAACTTCAAGGGCACCGAGAGCATAGGGAAACTGTATGCCGACATAGCGGACATATACTACTTCATCGACGGTGACATGAAAGTCGCCCTCGAGAACTATGTAAAGTCCGTGGGCAACGAGAACGACACCTCGTCCATCCGTTACAGGATTGGCTACATACAGTACATGAACCGGAACTACCCGGAGGCCCTGATGTCATTCCGCCTCAGCTCCGAGGGCGACCCGAAGGACACGCACTCCCTGCTTGCCCTCGCCAACACCCTCAGCCTGCGCGACGACAACTACGCGGCACAGGGTTATTATGAGAAGCTGCTGCGCATCCTTGAGTCCCAGAGGCAGCTGTACGGGATAATGCTGCCACAGGTGAGGGAGGATCACAAGGACATCGTCGAGACCTACATGTGGGCCTCCAACAACCTCGGGGTCACGCTATCCCGCATTGCCGACATGACCGGCAACAGCAAGTACAATGCCGAGGCCATAGTCAGCTTGCAGGACAGCCTCCGGGCATGGGATGCCCTCTCCAGGAACCAGAAGACGATGGTGCGGATCGGGGGATCCAACCTCGCCGAGCAGAACATAAAGTACATCACCGAGCCCAAGCTCAAGTACAGCCCGGAGATATACACCTACATACCCATGGTGAAGAGCGACGAGGAGGGAATTTAGCAGTTGCCCGGCCGTTCCTGCCAGATGGATTCGGGGGTCGTACGGCGGCAGCACATAAACGATATTTGGAAGGAATTCTTCAGGAAGTCCATCCATATCTGCGGTGCTGCCGTTCACTTTTTCCTGAGCCGCTTTTACTGGCCGGTAATAGCGGCCCTTTTTCTGGCCATAATCCTGTATTCCGTGTCGGAGCTTGCCCGCCTTTCTGGCAGGGAGGTTCCCTTTGTCTCGTCAGTTACCGCTGTTGCGGCCCGTAAGAGAGATGAGAACCGCTTCGTCTTCGGTCCCGTCACCCTCGCGTCCGGCATCCTGCTTGCGGCCCTCCTCTGGGAAGAGCTTCCCGCCGCCATCGGCATTTATTCCCTCGCTTTCGGGGACGGGCTTGCGAGCCTGGCGGGCAAACTTTTCGGTCGCATGCAGCTTCCGCTGACACAGGGCAAGACAGCGGCGGGCAGCCTGACCTGCTTCCTCGCGATATTCACCGCGGCTTTCCTGTCATCCGGCAGCTGCACCATTGCCCTTGCCGTGGCATCCGCCGGTATGTTCATAGAGCTTCTTCCCCTGAAAGACTACGACAACGTCGTCATCCCGCTCGTGCTCGGCGGAATCACGCAGCTGCTCATTTCCTCTCCCTAGCTTTACCGCCAGCGGTAGGTCCTGTGCATCGACCTCAGGTAGTAGAGCGTCCCTGTGAATAAGGTGACCCCACCGATGATTGTGAGTATGAAAGTGTCGCTGTTGCTCAGAATGAAATAGCCGGAGATGCTTATGAGGAATCCTATTCCCTCATGGAGCTCGTCCGTCGAGTATGTCGTCAGTATCTTGCATGCTATTGCGAGCACCGTCGCGGCGACCAGAAGGAATCGGGTTGTCTGGAAGATATTCTGTATGCCCCAGCGGTAGGTGAATATCGATGTGTAACCCTGCGTGTCCAGCGGAATGAGCATCCCTATGAAAATTGAGGCAAGCAGCATTATGGTGAAATTCCTCTCCACAAAAAGCCGGGACTCTGTGTCGCTGAACAGCTCTGCGAACAGGAAGGAGAGGGGGGCGAGCATCCGTGCGCCTATGACAATCCTCGTGATGATGGCTACCGAGCTGCTGGAGGTCTCCGCGATGGATGACACGGGCACGAAGAGCCGGGTTCCCTCGGCCATGCAGCTCAGAAGGAAGCCCAGGAAGTAAATCGTCTCCAAGGCCTGCGTTTTCTCGAAGCTCAGGTAGAGGATTAGGGTGATGATGAGGACATAGGCGTTGAAGGTCAGGCTGGACGCGCAGACCGCAAGCGGCTCGTAACTCATGAATCCCAGGCCGTCAAGAATCTTTATCTGCCGCTGGGCATCCTGCGGGAACGAAAGGCTGCCTTCCAGGACGCTCATAATGAAGGCCACGGTGTTCAGCAGCGCGTAGAGGAGGGTGATGATGAAGAATATAATCAGAAGTCTGTTCCGTGCTTTCAGGGTCATGGTTTACGCATAGGATAAAGCAATACTAAATTTTTGTAAAGGAGGAAGCCTTGAATCCGATATTGAAATTGGGAGGAACTATGAAGAGAGTATTTGCAGCCGCATTTTTGTTTTTTGCGTCCGCGGCCTTCTCGTTCGCGGGTGATGCCGCGGCCTTTTCCGACATAGGGTTTTCCGAGGACGGAAGCACATATATTTTCGCCGAGTACGGCAAGACCGACAGGAGCTTTCAGGCATATGCCGAGATATACGTCGTGGACGTGGCCAAGAACGACTACGTGCCGGGCGGCGTCTTCAAGACGAATCCCAGCAGCGCGACGACCGGCGTGAGCGGTAAGAAAGCTTACGACAGCCTTTTGAAGAAGAACAATCCGGCCATAAGCAGGTACAGGTGTTCCCCTGCCTCTCCGGAGAACCTCCTCTACATACGCAACGCCTCCTTCGGGAAGATTGCAAAAGCGGAGCCCGGAAACTCCACGGGCCGCATCGTCTTCCAGGACTTCGAGCGGTCCACCGATGATACCGACGTTTTTTTCAAAATCCAGATGAAGCAGACCGTCAAAGGGAGCGGCAGGAACGTCAGATCCAGTTACTACATAGACATGAGGATGGAGGATCAGGATGGCAGGCTTCTCGGCTCCTGGAAGGTCGGCAACCCCTCATACGAGCGGAAAGGGGTCAGTTCCTACGAGATTGAGAAGATTTTTACCGACCCCTCGGGCAAGTCCCTCGTGTTCGTCATACAGAAGACCGTCGAGGATGAGAACGGTACCTCCATCCGCTACATGGTCGAGACCGTCAGGATGTAGCCGTCCCGCTTTCATCACGATACAGACAGGTTCCGCAGGGAACCTGTTTTTTTTGAGTTACGATTATGCCGCAGCCATTTTTGTTCAGGGTCATAGACAAAGCCGTATATGATTACGGGATGATTCAGGAGGGTGACAGGATTCTGGTCGGGGCATCCGGCGGAAAGGATTCCACCGCCCTCATTCACTATTTTTCCAACCGGCAGAAAAGACGGGGTGAGCACTTTGAGTTCACGGCCCTGCATATCCAGAGCGAGATAACCCCGCCGCTCGGCGGTGAGCTTTCTGCCTTGTTCCGGGACTGGGGTGTGGTCCCCGAGTCGCTCGACGTGAAGGTCCTCGGGAGGCTCAAGGAGGGGCGCAGGATGAACTGCTGGTGGTGCTCCACCCAGCGCAGGACGGAGCTTCTGGACTACGCCATCGCGAACGGGTATAACAAGCTCGCCCTGGGCCACCATCTGGATGATGTGCTTGAGACTTTGCTTATGAACATGCTGAACAGGGGCGAGCTTTCCACGATGGCTCCGAGCATGCGCTACCGGAACTATCCCCTCACCATAATCCGCCCCCTCTATTATGCGGACGTTGGTGCCATCAAGGAGCACGGGAGCAAATTCGGCTACATCGGAACTACCTGCACTTGCTCCTACCAGGACAATTCCGGAAGGAAGGAGGCCCGCAGGCGCCTGGAGCAGCTGACGGACGGGGACGTTGCCAAAAAGAACCGGCTCCTTGCCTCGCTCAGGAACATCTGCCCCGAATACCTGCCGTAAAGCTCCTTTTCATAAAGCCGTATTTGTGATACACTTACAGGAATGACCTTTCTTTTCTTGTCCTGGAGGGACATAAAGAATCCTAAGCGCGGAGGGGCCGAAGTCTATACCCACGAACTCATCAAAAGGCTTGTCCTGAAAGGTCATAGGGTCGTGCATTTTTCCCCGAAGGCAGGGAATCTTGGACGGAGGGAAATCCTGGACGGGGTGCTCTACCTTAGGCAGGGGAACGTCATCAGCGTCATCTTCCATGCCGCGTTCTTTTACCTCTCGCACCGCCACCGCTTTTCCTGCGTCGTGGACCAGTGCAACACCCATCAGTTCTTCACGCCCTTTTATGTGGGGAAGGCGAAGCGGCTCTTCCTGATACACCAGCTGACGAGGGAAATCTGGCATGTCCAGGCAGGCTGGCCCCTGAGCGTCATCGGCAGGATCTGCGAGAGCTCCTGGCTCCGCCTGCACCGTAAGGACTTCACCGTGACCGTCTCCCAGTCCACCAAGGACGACCTTCTGGCCGTCGGCTTTGACAGGGAACGGGTCTTCATAGCTCCCAACGGGATTGCCCATGAGGCCGCCCCGTTTGAAAGCCTTTCCGCCAAGGCCGAGCCTCCCTACTTTGTCTACATGGGACGCTATGCCAGGTACAAGGGGATAGATGACAGCATCCGCGCCCTTGCCCTGCTCAAGAAAGCTTTTTCGGAGGCCAGGCTCGTGCTTCTGGGGAAACCCGATGACAAATATATAGAAGAAATTCTCAGCCCCCTCTGCTCCGGCCTGCATCTTTCCATCGGAAAGGAGGAGGGATGCGATGTTTTTGTCAGGGGCTTCGTGGACGAGGGGACCAAGTTCGACATAATCGGGCGGGCAAGAGCCCTGCTCTTTCCGTCCATGAGGGAAGGCTGGGGAATCATCGTCACGGAGGCGAGCGTCTCCGGGACCCCGGCGATAGTATACGACTCCCCCGGCTGCCGGGACGCGGTGGACATGGGGCGGGCGGGCTACCTCTGCCGGTCCAACAGCGCGGAGGAGCTTTCGGAGCTCATGGGAAAGACCATCTCGGACGGGGAGGATTATCAGGCGATGCGGCGCACGGCATGGGGCTTCTCCCGTCAGTTCACCTATGAGCGGACCCTTCAGGAATTCGAGGCTGCCATTGCCAAGATGTGCGGGGCGGTCTGATGCCCGGCACGATTCCCCGCAGGAACAACCTCACGCTTATCCGCCTTGTCCTCGCCCTCATCGTGCTGGCAAAACACTGCATGGACTCCTCGGCGAGCCCTGTCTTTCTCGGAGTGAAGGGGTTCTTTGATTCGCAGGATGCTGTGTGCATCTTTTTCTTCATAAGCGGCCTGCTTGTGACGGCGAGCTACGAGAGGAGCCCGACCCTGCGTGACTATGCCGCCAAAAGGATCATCAGGATTTTTCCCCTCTACCTTGTGGCCGTCATAGGGGCCGCCCTCATCCTCAGCCTCGCCTCGGCCTTGCCCGCTGCCCGGTATTTCACCGCACCCGCTTTCTGGAAGTACATTTTCTGGAACATCCTGACGCTCAACTTCATGCAGAGGACCCTGCCGGGAGTCTTTGAGGGGAACCCCCTCAACAGCTCCGTCAACGACCCGCTCTGGACGGTGAAGACGGAGCTCTTCTTTTATGCCTGCCTCCCCCTGATATGCTTTGTGGCCGGAAGAATCCGGGGTAGGGGAGGGAAGAACCTTTTTCTGGCCGCCCTTTATGTCTCCTCCTTCATCTACAGGTATCTCTGCAGGAAGCTCTCCGTCGTGCTGGGGCTTCCATTCCTGTTCCCGCTGGCGATGGAGGCTCCCGGATACATAGGCGCGTTCGTCCTGGGGATGCTCTGCTTCTTCAATTTCGGGATTCTGGAGCGCAGGCTTCCTTCCCGGCTTTCCTCCGCCTGCTTTGCCGGAAGCCTTGCCCTCGTCCTCCTGCAGGGCTTGGGCCTGCTTCCCCGTATCCCTGACAGCATAAAGTATCTGCTTCTGGCGTGCATCTGTTTTTACGCGGCTTTCTCCCTGCGCTTCCTGAACGGGCTCTCGCGGATGCCGGACTGCTCCTACGCCATCTACCTCTTCCACTACCCCCTGCTCCAATGGATGATAAGCCGCGGACTGTTCGTCAACGCTCCCTGGCTCTCCCTCTGTCTCTGTGCGGCCCTGACGTTTGTACTTGCTCTTGCCGTGACATTGCTCGAAGGCCGATTGCGGGCTTCCATTGGCGGCCGAAAGCACTTGAGAAAACAGCCGAATATCGTTACACTTCCATAGGTTGACTATGGAATCTGAAATTTCACAGAACATAATAGACGAGTGCGCGAAGTACATCGCCGCATGCAGGGAAGAGGCTGCCCGCCGCATAGTGGGGCAGCGTGAGGTCATAGACGGAATCCTGACCGCCGTCGTCTCGGGCGGCCATATTCTCCTTGAGGGAGTTCCGGGGCTTGCCAAGACGCTCGCCGTCAGAACATTCGCGGAGATGTCCGGGCTGGAGTTCAAGCGGATTCAGTTCACGCCGGACCTGCTCCCCGCGGACGTGACGGGGACGCTGATTTACGAGCAGTCCAACGGGCGTTTCCTCGTGCACAAGGGGCCGGTGTTTGCCAACGTCGTCCTCGCTGACGAGATTAACCGTGCCCCTGCCAAAGTCCAGTCCGCCCTCCTTGAGGCGATGGCCGAGCGGCAGGTCACGATAGGGGACAACTCCTACCGGCTGGCGCAGCCCTTCTTTGTCCTCGCGACGGAGAATCCGATAGAGCAGGAGGGGACCTACAGCCTTCCCGAGGCGGAGCTTGACCGCTTCCTTATGAAAATCGTCGTCGGATACCCGAGCGCGGAGGAGGAGGCCAAAATCGTCCGTTCCAACGGCCACGCCATCGATGTTCCCGTCAGGAGGGTCTTCCCCGTCGAGGCGATTGCCAAATGCCGCGAGGCCATAGAGAAAATAAGCTGCGACGACAAAATCTATAATTACATCGTCTCGATCGTCCTTGCCACGCGGCCGAGCAAGGAGAAGCACCGCGAGCGGGCGCGGAACGACATAGAGCGCTACATCGCGTTCGGGGCTTCCCCGAGGGCCGGGATTGCCCTGCTCCGCTGCGCCAAGGCGACCGCCCTCTTCAACGGGAGGGGCTTCGTCCTTCCGGAGGACGTGCAGGCCGTCTGCAAGGGTGTCCTCCGCCACCGACTGGTGCTGAACTACGAGGCTGCTTCTGACGGAATCACGCCCGATGACCTCATAGAGAAAATCGTCTCCCTGATGCCGCTGCCGTAAGATGGACGACAAACGTTCCCTTTCCAAGAAGGCCGGCCTCCTGCACCTGAACGCCCTCTCCCTTGCCGACGGGATGAGGAGCGGGGCTTTCCGTTCCCTTTACCGGGGGCAGGGCCTGGACTTCAACGGCGTGCGCGAGTACCTGCGGGGGGATGACGTGCGGGCGATAGACTGGAACGTCACCGCGAGGATGGGCAAGCCTTTCGTAAAGGTCTTTGAGGAGGAGAGGGAGCTGGATGTCTTCATCGTCGTGGACACGTCCCTTTCCATGCGCTTCTCCAGGTCCGGCACGTCAAGGCTGGGCAAGGCATTGGAATGTGCCAAGCTCCTGACACTCGCCTCCCTCAGGAACGCCTCCCCCGTCGGGGCCGTTGTTTTTGACTCCCAGATACATTTCTCCTCCGCCCCCGAGCACGGCAAGGATCATGCCATGCTCCTCCTGTCCAAGTTCGACTCCCTGTCGGGAGGGGATTCTGTCCCCTACCGGGCCGCGGAGAACGGCTCCTACATGAACAACGCCCTCAGCGGGGCCCTCAAGCTGCTCCGGAAGCGGACGCTCGTGATGATATTCTCGGATTTCAGGATGCAGGGCTACTATGACCACTTCGGACAGCTCTGCCAGAAGAACGACGTTGTCGCCGTCCGTATCTGCGATGAGCTGGACAGGAACCTGCCTTCTGCCGGGACCATCCTCTTCTCCGACATGGAGAGCGGACGAAGGGCTTTCCTGCCCACATCCTCGCGGTCGTTCAAGAGCGCCTGGCTCGCATCCGGACAGCAGGGGATAGACTTGTGGAAGAGGGAGTGCTTCTCCCGTGGAGGGGTACCCTTCGTCCTGAGCATGGAGAAGGACTCCTTCTCGCAGCTGCAGGCATTCTTCTCGGCGAGGAAGGGCCTATGAGGGTTCGTGCCGTCCTTGTGCTTGTCTTTTCCCTTTTCCTCGTCCGGCTTTCCGCGCAGGAATCCGACCGGCCCCAGTACCGGCAGACCCTCATCCCCAAGGAGATCTACGTCGGGGACACGGCGCAGCTCAGCTACAGCTTCCAGAGCCAGACTGATTTTTACGCCCTTGCCCGCGCGGGCGGGGGGGCTTCCAGGCTTGAGGGGGGAATCCTGTACTTCGACATATCGGGCGGTTACTTCAAGGCGATGGAATCGTATTGCAGCGTCACCCAGCTCAGCATGAGGCAGGTCGGCATGACCTACACGCTCGTGCTCAACTTTGTCCCCTGGAAGACGGGACGGATGGACTTTATTCCGCTCGACATGGGAAAACTCTGCAAGGCCGACTGCGGCACCGTGATACGGCTGGATTCCATTGAGGTGCTTTCCCTGTCGGAGAAGCTCGGTGTCACGACTCTCCGTCCTCCCGCCCCGCCCCTGCTGCTGCCCGGCACCAACTACATCGTATGGATTCTGATAATCCTGCTCGTGCTGCTCCTGGGCCTCCTCGCGATGCTCGCGGTGAATTTCTCCGCTGCGGTCAGGCATGCCGTGCTTTTCAAGGAGCGCATAGGATACCGGCGGAATGCCTTCCTGACCAGGCGCAGGCTCAAGGGCCTGCTGAAGGGGGCGAGGGAGGACACGGACTTTGCCCGGGACTGGCAGCAGGTCATGCGTGGATACCTGAACTATCGCTTCAGCATGAGCTTTGTCTCGGTCACGTCCAAGGACATCTACCGGGCCGTCTCCCAGGCGACGGGAGACATGCTCGGCATGGAGCAGGAGAACGCCGTGCTTTCCATACAGTCCGTGTTCATCAGGACTGACTACATCCGCTATGCCAAGGATTCCCCGGACAGCCGGAAACTGCCAGCCGAGGATCATGAGGCCGCCTTCACGCCCGGGGAGCGGGAGCGGCTCGTCGAGCTGAGCCTTGTCGACATAGGGGAACTCGAGAAGGAGAGGGAGGAATTCAAGAATTATGGTAGACTTTAAGAATCCGGCGGCTTTCTTCCTCCTGCTCCTGCCGCCCATGCTGTTTTTTCTCCGCCACGTGCGCGTGCTCAAGAAGATTTCTTTCCTCGCCGTCCTCGGTGACTGGCAGGGTGAGTATTTTGACTGGAATGGGACCGGCTTCTTGCTCTTGTCCCGTTTCTATAAGCTGCTGGAGCTGCTTGCCTTCGTCGCCCTCGTTGCCGCCTATGCGAACCCCGTCAGACGGCACCAGGAGAAGGTCTATATCTCCCGAGGGGCGGACGTGATATTCGTCGTGGACTCAAGCCCCTCCATGGCGGCCAAGGACATAGCCGGCATGTCGCGCCTTGAGGCTGCGAAAAAGTCCATCGTCACCCTCGCCACGGACAACGGGGGCTGCACGCTCGGCCTGGTATCCATGGCCAAGGAGGCCGTCCTGCTCGTTCCCCCGACGATGGACAGGGATTTCTTCATGCGCCGTCTGGAGGGCCTTGCCGTGGGGGAACTGGGGGACGGCACCGCGATAGGCACTGGCATATCCACCGCCGTGTACCACCTGGAGAATTCTGCGGCCCCCAAGAAGGCTATAATCCTCATTACGGACGGCGAGAACAACGCGGGGAGCGTGAATCCATACACAGCCTGCCGCCTTGCCGAGGAGAAGGGAATTTCCCTCTACGTGCTCGGCCTGGGGACCAAGGGGACGGTCGCCCTGGAGTATACCGACCCCAAGACCGGCAAGTTCTACTCCGGCTATTTCCAGTCGGGCTATGACACTCAGGCCCTCTCCAAGCTGGCGGCGGCGGGGGGCGGAAGTTTCTTCAGCGTGGAGAACATGGACGCGCTCAAGCTGGCGTTCGGCTCCGTAAACAAGACCGCCTCCCTCGTGCAGAGCTACAGGATACGGAGCTATGACACGGACTATTATGAGAACTGCCTGTTTGCCGCGGGCCTGCTTGTCCTGGCCGCCTGCGTTATAAAACGATTGTTCCTCAAGGAGGCCCTGTGATGCTGGAGACGCTTTCCTCTTTCTCCATACGGAGGCCCCTTGTCCTGCTGGCCATCATCCCGATGCTGATATTCCTGTTCGTCTCTTTCTTCCGCTACCGCTCGCTCGTCTCGGTGTTCGAGCCGGAGGACAAGCGGGCTGGGCTCAAGTTCTTACTGAGGAGGCTGTTTCTTTTCCTGTCCTTCTCCTGCTTCATCCTTGCCTGCTCGGGCCTTTCCTGGGGCAGCAGGTCGGTTCCCGTCCAGAAGCGGGGGGCTGCGGTCTCGTTTGTGTTCGACATCTCCTACAGCATGATGGCGATGGACGAGGGGGGCATGACCCGGCTTGATGCGGCCTCTGCCTATGCCGGGGCCCTGCTGGACAGGATGCAGGGCTTCTCTGTCTCCGTCGTCCTGGCCAAGGGGGACGGAATCCTCGCGGTCCCCTTGACCGATGATTTTTCCTCCGCCCGCTCCCTGATAGGGGCACTGCACCCTTCCATGATGACGGCCAGGGGCTCCAGTCCCGGCAAGGGGATTGAGGCCGCCATAGCTTCATTCCCATCGCAGAGCTCCGAAGCCCCCTACATCTGGCTCTTCACGGACGGGGAGGAGACCGATGCGGCCCTTTCCTCCGCGCTCGCCAAGGCCGCTTCTTCCGGTATAAGCGTCTCCATAATCGGCTTCGGCTCCGATGACGGGGCGGATGTCCTTGCAGGGGGGGGAGGCCCGGACATGACGGTGCACTCCAGCCTGCGTTCGGAGAGCCTCGGGAGCCTTGCCATGTCGCCTCCGCTCAGGGGCTACGTGAGTTTTGTCCGTGCGTCAGAAAAATCCTCCGCATACAGGCTTCTTGAGACCCTGAAGGCCGCGGGAAACGGGACCGAGGAACGGCTTTCCTACGAGGTGCAGTCAGTGGAGCGCTACAACTTCTTCATCAGGCTGGGAATCGTGCTCCTTGTATGCTCCTACATATTCGGCGAGCTGAGCCTGTCTGCCCGGAGGAAGAGCCTCTTCGCCCTTCTGGGCATTTCCGCCTGTCTCTCCCTGACCGGCTGCTCGGCCCCTTTCTCCGACCGCATGAGGATTCTGGGCGGGAGCCTTGAGTGGAACCGGAAGGAATACCCGGATGCGACTGCGGACTTCCTTGCCGTCATAGACAGCGCGAAGGGGAGGGAAGACTCTCTTACGGAAGGCTACGCCGTGTTCGACCTTGCCACGACATACCTGGTGCAGGGCGAGAACGAGGCCGCCCGCATCCGCTTCCAGGAGCTTTCCGGTGACATACCGGAGGACGTGTGCTTTGCCCTCCTGTACAACCTGGGCATCCTTGCCCACCGGAACGGGGACTACGCTTCGGCGGCGGCTTTTTTTCGCCAGGCCCTCATGATTGACGGGAGCAGCGTGGACGCGAAGGTGAACCTGGAGCTTTCGCTCGTCGGCGGGGAAGGTCTGTCAGGTGGTGGCGGGATGCAGAAAGTCCATGAGTCGGCGCACGAGGGCTACCTTGAGAGCGCGATATATTCGATAATCCGGGAGCAGGAGGAAGGTCAATGGAAGAACATGCGGAAAGAAGAGCCGTCGGACGACGCAGGGGACTACTGACCCTGCTGCTCCTGCTTTTCGCGGGGGCGGGTGCTTTCCCGGCATCCCATGCGGCCTATCTCAGTTCCCTTTCGTTCAAGTGCCAGGAGGGCTATATCTTCTCCTCGAGCAACACGGTGTTCTCAGTGGACATAGCCTACCTGCCTCCCGAGGATGTGTCGGTCTACCTCAACTCAATCCCGAACAACGTGGAGCTTGTCTCGATCAAGAAGGTCACCTACATCCCCCCGTCCTCGGCGGGGCAGGGCTACGGTACCCATGTCGAGATAACCGTCCGTTTCGCCTCGCCCGGGAGCGTGAAGCTCTTTTCCGCCGACCTGGAGACCAAGGAGGGCTTCTTCAAGATTCCTTTCCCGACAGTCCGCGTCTGGGCGAACATGCAGATCCTGAAGCCAGAGCTTGATGTCTCCGTCGCCGGTGGATGGAAGCAGGACGGGGTCATAAGTGCCACGGTCGGCTCCCACATCACGTACACGGTCAGGGTCAAGTATGCCTCCTCCGTCAGGGCCATAAGCTATGAGATACCCGAGAATTCCGTCTTCATAGAGAAGGAGCGCCTTCTGGACGCGGGCGACAGCCCGGCGCAGGCAGCCGACTTCTCCCCGGATTTCCGGGCCGCGGCCCGCTATGACTGGCAGCCGCTCGCCGCGGGGGAATTCGAGCTTCCTCCCGTCAGCCTGGTCGTCCTGTCCTACAGCGGGAACCTGATGAGCCTGCCATTCCCGTCCATAAAAGTCCATGTCGGAGAGAAAGAGGGGCCTCCCGCTGCGGAGGCCGGCGAGATGCCCCGCCTGCCCCCGGTATTCGGGGACTCCTTCGCGGAGAGCCGGGAGGATGCCGCGTCCGGTATGCCGGAAGGAAGCCTTGCTGACGCGGAGCTGCTTGCCGCCCTGTACGGGGACGAGCTGTCGGCATTCCCCTTCTTTGACTCTGCGGTCGGGGAGAGGATGGCCCTGGAGCGGAGACTCGGAAGGAACGGGCTCCCTCCCCTGCGCCGCCGGCCCATGCTGCTGCTCCTTGTGCTTTTCTCCGTGGTTCCCGCTGTCTCCGCAGTCATCCTTATCATGCTCAAGTTCTTCGCCCGGGCGGCATTCTCCATCGTCGTCGCCGTGCTCATGGCGGTGTCGGCCCTGGTGTACGGTTCCGGGCTCTCGCGCCAGATTGCCGTCTCCAAAGGCGGGACGCTCTATCCCATCCCGGAGAGCGGCCTGTCACAGGGGGGCGACCTGCCTCCTGCGAGCGTGCTTTACGTCCTCAAGCAGGCCGGGGACTGGTATTATGTTTCCTTCAACGACACGAACGGCTGGATTCCCTCCGATTCTGTAATCTTGGTGCGCTAGGGTTGTTTATATTAAAACGACCGGATGGGGGTGTTTTATATGGACATGGATGCCTTGATGATGCGCTACGCGGACATGCAGAGGAATGCCGCGGTCAGGAAGAATCCCTCCCAGAAGTCCCACAAGCGGGCCAACGCACCGACAGCGGAGGAGAAGGAGGCCGCCAGGCAGGGTTACTCATATGAGCAGCAGATGGAGGCCGACAACAAGAGGCGGGCCAACCCGATGGAAATCTGGCTGAACCGTTACGGGACGGTTGACAAGGACAAGATTCAGGACGAGGCAGAGGAGAACGAGAAGCTCCACAGCATAAGCTATCTCAGGCAGATGCGGCCGGAGGACAGGATAGACCTGCACCAGATGACGAGGGATGAAGCCTGGTCCGCTCTGGAGTCGTTCGTCGCGGCGAGCGTGCGGAGGGGCTACAAGAAACTGCTCATCATCCACGGCAAGGGGGAGCATTCCCACGGGAGTGACCCCGTGCTCGGCCCCATGGTCAAGAGCTTCATAGAGCAGGACAAGCGGCTCGGGCTCTCGGGGCATCCTGACCGCAACCACGGCGGCAACGGGGCTACCTGGGTCATAGTCCGCTGACGGCAGTCCGATAACGGATTATTCACTTGTTTTTTATCCGTTTTTGGGATAAGTTAGAGACAGGAAATATTTGCAGATGGATGATTTGTACGCCACGCTCGGGGTCCCGAAGACTGCGACCGCCGACGAGATAAAGAAAGCCTACAGGAACCTTGCGCTCAAGTATCACCCGGACAGGAATCCCGGTGACAAAGCGGCCGAGGAGAAATTCAAGAGCGTCAGCGCGGCCTATTCCGTCCTGAGTGACGAGGTCAAGAGACGGCAGTACGACATGTACGGGGAGTCCTCTTCCTCGGCAGGCTCGGGGCCGTCATACGGGTCTTCGTCCTATTCCGGCGGCTACAGGCGTGCTTCCGGTGAGAGTTACGGTTATTCGGGTGATCCATTCAGTGATTTCTTTGGCGGATACAGCAAGGGAAACTGGCAGGCAGGAACCAGCTACACGTGGACTACGCGCAGGAAAGACAGCGAGCCTGCCAGCCGGCCGGACAGCGTTCACAAATTCTTTAACGGAGCACTGAAAGCTTTCATCGGCTTTGGGGCATTAAGTTTTCTCTATTGGTTCTTCCCCGTGAACATAATCTGCCTTGTCGCAGGGATTCGCGGGGCTTCCGATGCCCTCAGCTCCCTCAAGTACATATTCGCGGGAAAGGAAAGCAACTGACTCTGGCTTCGTCTTAACGCTCGCGGAATATGATGCGTCCCCGGTTCAGGTCATAGGGGGAAAGCTCTATCTTCACCTTGTCGCCGGGAACTATCCTGATGTAGTGCTTCCTCATCTTGCCTGAGAGGTGCGCAAGAATAATATGCTTGTTCTCCAGCTCGACGCGGAACATAGTGTTCGGAAGAGCCTCCTTCACGATGCCCACGACTTCAATAGCTTCATCCTTGTTGGCCACGAAATCCTCCAGAATTTGTTTAACAGCAACTATTGCTTTTTTGGAATTTTTTGCTATACTAGTATGTAGAAATTTTGAACGATTGTCAACAAGGGGAAATCGATGGATAAAGAATTTATTGAAAAATCCAGGGAAGCTCTTATAGAGGAAAGAAATGAGATTATTGCCAGTCTCTCCGAGCAGAATGAGCAGATGCAGAGGCTGGTCGGCACCGTGGAGACCGGAGATGAGGCGGACAGGGCTGCCGACAGGATAGACGGAACCCTGCTCAACTCTCTGAGCGAGGCTTCCAGCAGGAGGCTGACGCTGATAGACAACGCGCTTGAGCGGATAAAGAACGGCAAGTACGGCATCTGCAGGGCATGTGGCCAGGAGATAGCACAGGGCAGGCTGGAAGCCATTCCGTATGCGGCCCTCTGCATCACCTGCCAGACCAAAGTTGACCGCCAGAACAGATAGCCCCCGTTGTTTCCTGTATGATTCAGCCCATGCTCCTTCAGGGCGGGCTGGAAATCACGGCAAACCGGGCCGTTTAACTCGGAGACTAGTTGGAGTAAGAATCGCACTCTAGCTAGGTTATGCCCTCCCGCCTTGCTGGAGTTTATAGTACAATCCAGCTAGATTATACACCCACGACAGCCATGTGTGATACCCTCGACAGTCCGTGTGCGGCATCTCGGAATCCTATAGCAACATGGATGAACAGGACAGAGAGTTAATGCCACACTTGTATGAACGAAAAAGCCCGTGACCGGCGCAAGGCCAGACCACGGGCTTTTTGTGTTGATGCTGTGTGCGTGTATTCCTACCAGATTTGCTCGAGCGTGCCCGTGCTCAGGAGGAGGGGAGCTCCGTCATCCGAAGTGACGAGCAGGCCCTGGTTGATCAGATTGAGCGGGGTTGTCGCCTTGACTGTCCTGCCGCTGCGGGCTGTCTGCGTCAGATCCTTGCTGTAGGCCGCGATGTAGGCTTCCCCGTCCTCCTCGACGACGACGTAGAAGTTGTCCCCGGACCTGAGCAGTTCGCTGGACTCCGAGAGAGTCTCCTCGCTCCAGGCGACGATTTCCAGGCTTGCCGGGTCTATGAGGCAGAGCCTGACGGCAGAATGCCCGTCGTTCGTGCCGCATACCGCGATGAAAAGTGACGCGAAGATTCCGACCGTGCCGTCCTCCTGCCTGGCGGTCACTTTTTCTACCATATATATGTTCTTTCCGTGAATCTCAGTCACAGGCGAGGACTTGACGACCTCTCCGGTCGCACCGTCCACGGTCATCAGCGTGTAGAGTCCGCTCGCGTCGTCCGCCCCGAAGAGCCCTGTGACATAGTTGCTCGTGTCTGGCTCCGGGGGAACCTCGGCCATGTCGGCGGCAATCTCCTGCCTCTCTTCTTTGACCTCAAGGTTCTTCCTGTCGGCGAGCTGCTGCTCCTTGGTCGCCGTGGCGGCGGCTTCCTCTGCCTTCTGGATGGCAGCTTCCTTGGCTTCCGGGGTCTCGGCTTTTGCGGCCTCCACCTTCTGGACTGCGGCCTCCTTCTGCGCGTCCTGCGCCCTCTGGGTTGCCGTCGTCGCCTCCTTCTCCTTTATCTCGGTCAGGGCCTGCCTTGCCTCTATGCCCTTGTCCTCGTCCTGCCTCAGGGCCTCTACCACCTGCTCGTCGCTGATGGTCGTCGTGTCCACGGAGGAGACTCCGCTCTCGGGGTCGTTCAGGGGAATGACTATCTGCGTGTTGCCCGGCCATTCCGACCAGATGGTGCTGAGCCCGACTTTCTCCTCGTCAAGCTCGTCCAGGACGGTGCCCTTGTACTTTTCCGCGAAGTAGTCCATCTGACCCCGGTAGACGGCATTGTAGACCGTGACGAAGACGGAGATTGTCTCCGCGTCCTCGCTGTCGTAGCCGTAGGCCGCCTCCAGGTATCCGGTGATGATGCGGCGGAGGTTCCTGATGTGGTCAACCCCGGCATTGGGGTTCAGGAGCATGATGTCAGCGTCCAGACCTTCCTCTGTCTCCGGGTCGACGGCGTGGATGACCGTGTATTTGCCACCGGCCCCTGCGGTTACCGGGGCTGTCAGGTCCTGTGCGATTACCCGGCCAAGTTCCGTTCCTATGTTTGTTATGGCTGCCGCGGTCTCTATGACCGCATGGGGGCCGCCGTAGTTCTCGAACTGCACGGAATCCTTGCCCGCGCTCTGTATCTCAGGCTCATCGACTCCGAGCGACCAGGCCAAAGTTCCGCAGACAAAGGCGGATGCCAATATGCAGAGAAGTTTTTTCATATATCCTCCGGGATGCATTTCATGCTTTTTCGTTCTTTTCCATAGTATAGCATATATCGCCTGTTTTGCAAGACCGACTTTCTTGACTAAATGCCCCCCTTGTATTAGAATACATGGAAAATTTGCGTTTGGAGTATTTGAGATGGGTATTGTTAGGACGGTTTTGCTTGTTGCCTTCGTTATCGTGTGTGTCCTTTTGGTTCTTCTGGTCCTCATTCAGAGGGAGGACAGCAACGGGATGGGCGGTGTCTTCGGAGGCGGGCAGTCCGCGGCTTTCGGCTCTCATTCGGCCAGCGTCCTGACCAAGACGACGGGTGTGCTTGCCGCCCTGTTCTTTATCTTCGCATTTTCATTGGCCCTGGTCAACAAGGGCAGGGACAAGGGCGACCTCAGCAGGACCGCCGCTGAGCTTCAGGAGACCGCTCCCTCTACGGGGGAAGCCTCGTCAGGCTCCTGGCTTGACGACGTGGCCGAGTAAAAGGAAAAGCGGAGCGATATGAACCTTCAGAAGGTTTTTACCCCTGAAAGCATAATCCTCAACCTGGAGAGCACGGAGAAGGAGGAGCTGTTTGAGGAGCTCCTCCAGAACGTCTGTTCGCGCCTTCCCTATGTCAACCGGGACGAGGCCCGGGCCGCCCTGCTGGAGCGGGAGGCCAAGATGTCTACCGGCATTCTTCCCGGGGTGGCCGTGCCCCATGCGAGCATAGATACCGTGAAGGGCGTGACTGGCGTCATCGGCATCAGCCGCAAGGGAATAGATTATGATGCCATAGACAAGAAACCCGTGCATTATGTCTTCATGCTGCTGGGGAATTCCAGCGACAACGCCGGGCATCTTGAGACGCTGAGAAGGATTGCGATACTTCTGATCAACCCCGCTTTCGTCAGCAAGCTGTCGGAGGCTACGACCCCCGGCGACATCTGGGACATGCTCGGGGATGGCGAAAACTATATGGAAAGCTGATTTTATGGAAGAGAACTTAGAGGACAACATCGACATAACCAGGCATCTCCTTGAGGTCGAGAACGAGGCCGGTCAGATGGTCGCCGAGGCCGAGAAGGAAGCCGATTCAATCATCGCGACGGCCCGCGCCGAGGCTGAGGGCGAGTTCAAGAGCCGCTACGCCGACTTCGTGAAGTCGCTGGACGCAAAGGAGGAGGAGGCCCGCAAGGCGTTCCGCGACGGCCACGACAAGCAGCTGGACGAGTACAAGAGGTCGCTGGAGTCAAAGGAGAAGGATTCCTCCTCGTTCAACTCCCTCCTTGAGAAACTGCTTTACGCATAGGCGGTCTTTATGGCGATGGATAAGGGCGCGGCATCTTCCTATGTGTATGCCAAGGCGAGCGGAATGCTCGCGAGGTCTTTTGTTGGCTCTCGTTCTGTCCGCCTCTTTGAGGTGAAGACCCTGGCGGAACTGTGGTCCCTTATCTTCACAGATCCCCTGCCCGTCGTCCCGGAGATGGTTCTTGCCAAGGAACTGGAGAAAACCGCCCGGGACCGCTTTATCAGCCAGTACATGAAGCTGGTCACCTGCTACTCCAAGCCCGCCGACATCCTGCTTGCCCAGCTGCATCATTATGACTACGAGAACGTCAAGGCCGTCGGTGCGGCCCTCTGCCTGGGCGACGGCAAGAAGAAGCCCGATATGGTGGACATTTCTCCCTTCAACCTGCTCAAATACAGTGCCTGGCCGGATGTCGCCGCGATGACCTCGGGTTCGTCCCTCTCCTGGTATGACAGGGTTCCTGCCCTCAATGAGCAGCGGGAGATGGACTTCCGCTTGGACTGGCAGCATGTGGGCGAGACCTGGCGGGCGGCCCAGCGTTGCGACGCGGACTGCCGGGAGGACGTGAAGTCCCTCCTGTATGAAAGGTTCGTGATAGAGAGCGTGCTCTGGGCACTGCGCCTGAGGAAGTACTACGATATGCCGCAGGAGCTCGTCGATTCCCTGCTCCGCTCCCCGGTGGGCGAGGGGGACGGCACGGAGCATTTCTCCCAGGAGGCGGCGAAGACCCTCCCGTGGGCGCTGGATGACTGGGAGTCCTGGCGCAAGTGGAAGTACGCCCAGTTCCTGAACCCCCATGAGGAGGGAGTCGTCTGGAACGTCGATCCCAGATGGATATACAATGCATTCAGGAGGGATTATGTCCGCAAGACCTATTCCCTTTTCCACAAGTATCCTTTTACGGAATGTCCGCTTTTCTGCTGGTACATAATAAAGAGGAACGAGCTTGACAACATACGCGCTGCTTCGGAAAGCCTCCGGCTGGGCATTCCTGCCGCCCAGGCGATGCAGACTGTCGGCGTTCAGGAGGTGACCAATGGCTAAGACCACCGCGATGAGGCTCATCGAGCTTATGGTATACAGGGAGGATGTCAAGAACGTCCTCAGATGCTTGGGCTCTCTCGGGGAATTCCAGTTCCAGGATGACCTGGTGCATGGTTCCCAGTCGTCCGATGACGGGGTGCACGCCAAGCTGAATCCCGACCTTGATTTGTTCAACAGGCTTCAGAATGCCCGCGCCTCGCTCAACCTGCCGGACATGGAGGAATTCAAGGGTGACGTGGAGCTTCCGACTGATGCGGACTTTGAGGAAGCCGAGAAGCTCATCTCTTCGGTGGAATCCCTGCACGAGCGGGAGCTGGACTTGTCCGGCGAGCTCAAGCGCGTCAACGAGGCCTACAATGAGACCCTGGCCTTCGCCAAGCTCAATGTCCCTGCCTCCCAGCTGGAGTCCCTGTCATTCCTGACCCTCCGCATAGGAAAGATTGACCCTGCCAACTACGGGCTCATAAAGAATTCCCTCGGCGACAAGGCGATTGTCACCAAGCTCGGCGAGGACGGAAGCCGCATTCTCGTCGCCTGTTCCAAGAAGATGCGTTTCTTCGTGGACGGGGAGCTGGACAAGATAGGCTTTGTCAAGGTTGATCTGCCCAAGGATTTCACGGGCGTTCCCGAGGATGCCCTCAAGAAGCTGAAGGAAGAGAAGGAGGGCAAGGAGAAGGAGCTTTCCGACCTGGAGGCCGAACGCAATAACCTCGCCGCGACCCATTCCGAGCTTCTCTTCCGCCTGCTCCAGTCCTATTCTCTCGGCGCGCAGCTGACCGCCGTGCAGAACAAGCTTGAGTCCACGCAGTTCGTCTACAGGATAACGGGCTGGATTCCCGCATATCTCGTGCATGACCTGATGAAGAAGATAGACACGCTGACCGAGGGCAGGACCGCGCTCCGCGACTTCATGCCGAGCGAGGTGGCGACCGTCGCCTCCGGGCAGGAGAAGGTCCCCGTCCGCCTCAAGCACGGCAAGGTCGTGCAGAACTTCGAGCGGATGATTTTCAGCTACGGGTCTCCGCTGTACGGGACGATTGACCCGACACCCTTCGTCGCCCTCTTCTTTACCCTCCTCTTCGGCATCATGTTCGGGGATGCGGGGCAGGGCCTTGTGTTTTTCATCCTCGGTATCCTGATGACCAAGAAGAAGGTCAAGATAGGCGGATGGGAGAAGTTCAACTGGGTGTTCATCTGCATCGGTATAAGCAGCATGATAATGGGTCTCCTGACCGGGGAATTCTTTGCGAACGAGAAGATTCTCGCCCCCTTCGGACGCTTCGTCACCGGCCTCTTCGGGGAGCCGCGCGACCAGATTCTTCCGATGATGCCGACGGGCAGCAAGGAATCGATCCTGCGGATGTTCCTCTTCTTCGGCTTCACCGTCGCGGTCGGTTTCGTCATCAACACGCTGGGCCTTATCATAAACATCATCAACAAGTTCTCGCTCAGGCGGACCGGTGAGGCTGTCTTCGGCAAGACTGGCATAACGGGGGCATTCTTCTTCTGGTATGTCATCGTATTTGCCCTCCGCATCGCCTTGTTCCACCACATGCCCGCCATTTACGACTGGGTCCTCATCGGGGGCAGCCTGCTCCTGACGGCTTTCGGGGAGCCGCTGGCCAGGCTGGTTGACGGCCACAGGCCGGTGCTCGAGAACGGAGTGTTCGCGGCGATAATCGGGGCGATCGTTGAGATTATAGAGGTCGTTTCCTCATATCTTTCCAATACGGTCTCCTTCGTCCGCGTCGGGGCATTCGCCCTTGCCCATGCCGTCCTTGGCTATATCATAGAGATGCTGACGGAGGTCACGCCGGGACCTGCGGGAATCCTCGTCGCCATCGTCGGCAACGCGATTGTCATTGTCCTGGAAGGAATGATCGTCGCCATCCAGGTAGTCCGCTTGCAGTACTACGAGTTCTTCAGCAAGTTCTTCAGCGAGACGGGGCGCGAGTTCAAGCCCTTCATCCTGAGCTATGGGGCTTTGCGCAGTAAGTAATCGGGTTTCTTGCCGGGTTTCCGGCTGTAGATAAACAGAATCTTTTAGAGGTAACGTTATGAATAGGAAAATTTTGCTTGCTTTGGTCTTGATGCTCTCCGTGTCTATGGTCGCTGTCTTCGCGCAGTCCCAGGGATCTGCCCCTGCGGAAGGCCAGGCTGTGGAGCAGGCCGCCGGTGCTTCCTCCGGCCTGAAGTATGTCGCTGCCGCCCTTGCAGTCGGAATCGCCTGTATCGGTGGTGGTTCCGCCGTCGGCAAGATTGGTGCCGCCGCTATGGGTGCCATGAGCGAGAACGCTGAGCTTTCCGGAAAGGCTCTCCCCTTTGTCGGACTTGCCGAAGGTATTTGTCTCTGGGGCTTCCTTGTGGCCCTCTTCATCATACTGATGTAAATACATGGAATACTTTGTCATTGGCGAACGGGAGATAGTCCTGGGCTTCATGCTCGTCGGGGTCCCGGGGTCTGCGGTCTCTAACCGGGATGAGGCGCTCGAGGTCTTCCTCGACGTTACCGGTCAGTCCCGCAGCCTGAACAGGATTTCGGCGGCTTCCCGTCCGAAGGTCTTGATTCTGACGGAGGACGTGTCGGACATGATCTCCCACGAGGTCGAGGCCCATCAGATGACAGGAAAAGCTCCTCTTGTGGTTGAGATTCCAGGCTTGGGTGGTCATATCGAGGGCCGGAAGACCCTCACCGAGGCCATCAGGGAAGCCGTCGGAATCCAAGTCTGAGGAAGATATAGGGTACGGAAAAGTAGCAGCTTATGGAAGAATTACGTTCAACAGATGCCTTGGACAATGAAATCAGGAACGAGGCCCGCAAGCGGGCCGGGAAAGTTCTTGAGAAGGCCAGGGAAAACGCGCGGTCGCTGAAGGACGGCGTGGAGAAGAAGCTTGCGGACGCACAGGCCCAGGCCGAGAAGCAGTCCGCCGGGCGGCTGGACTTGTACAGGAAGAATATCGACGCGTCCGTTCCCCTTGAGAAGGGACGTTACCTTGTTTCGTTCATATATGACTCGGTAATTGATGCCGTCAACGCTTTCCTTGAGGGGGCGGGGGCCGGCAAGCGGCTTGAGATGGTCGCTTCCCTGGCGGAACGGAGCAAGCCTTTCCTTGCCGGCAAGGAGCTGGAGGCAACTGTCGTCGGATTCGACAAGCAGGCCGCCGGGAAGATGCTGGAGAAGCAGTTCGGCAAGGCGATAGTCTCTTGCGGGACGGGCGACAGCCACCTTCTTGACGACGAGAGTCTCCCTGGCCTTAAGCTGCGGGAAGGCATTATCCTCAGGGCGAGGGATTCTTCCATAAGCTGCCGCCTGACGCTGGATGAGAAATTGAAGGAAATTTTGGATGACAAGTCTTATGAGCTGTCCTCGACGCTCTTTGGCGGGAGGTTGCCGGAATGACGGAAGGTAGGATTACCCGCATCTCGGGGCCGATTGTGTATGCGGAGGGGCTGGACTCCTCCGGTCTCTATGATGTCGTCGATGTCGGCGACAAGAGGCTGGTCGGTGAGATTATCCGCCAGGACAAGGGCAAGGCGACGATAGAGGTCTACGAGGATGACAGCGGGATGAAAATCGGCGAGAAGGTCGTCAGCACCGGCCGCCCCCTCTCCCTCAAGCTCGGTCCGGGACTTGTCGGTACGATTTACGACGGCATCCAGCGTCCTCTGAAGGAGCTGTTTGATCAGGAGGGTGCGTTCCTGAAGCCCGGCGACAGGACCAGCCCGATTGACGGCAGCAAGAAGTGGGATTTCACGCCCTCCGTTAAGGAAGGGGATGACATTAAGCCCGGGATGGTGCTGGGAACCGTGCAGGAGACCGGCTCCATACTGCATAAGATAATGGTCCCGCCTCTGACCAAGGGCAAAAAGCTCAAGTCATTCAAGGGTGCGGGAAGCTATACCGTCGATGATGTCATAGGCGAGACGGACTTGGGCGAGAAGCTCTGCCTGTCCCAGTACTGGCCTGTCCGCACCCCCCGGCCCTTCAACGAGAAGCTTGAGGTCTCGCAGCCGCTCGTCACCGGCCAGCGCGTCATCGATGTCTTCTTTCCCCTGAGCAAGGGCGGTACTGCCGCTATTCCTGGGGGATTCGGGACCGGAAAGACGATGACCCAGCATGCCGTCGCCAAGTGGTGCGACGCGGACCTGATCGTCTACATCGGTTGCGGCGAGCGCGGCAACGAGATGACCGACGTCCTTACCGATTTCCCCAAGCTGATTGACCCCCGGAACGGACGCTCCCTGATGGAACGCACGATATTGATCGCCAACACCTCGAACATGCCGGTCGCGGCCCGCGAGGTTTCCCTCTATTCGGGAATCACCTTGGCTGAGTATTACCGGGATATGGGTATGCACGTCGCCATCATGGCAGACTCAACGAGCCGCTGGGCCGAGGCCCTGCGCGAGCTTTCCGGCCGCATGGAGGAGATGCCGGCGGAGGAGGGCTTCCCCGCATACCTGCCGACCCGCCTTGCCCAGTTCTATGAGCGTGCGGGGCGCGTTTACAGCCTGAACGGGGCGGAAGGCTCTGTCTCCGTCATCGGTGCGGTCTCCCCGCCCGGAGGCGACTTCTCCGAGCCTGTCACCCAGCACACCAAGCGCTTCATCCGCTGCTTCTGGGCCCTGAACCGTGAGCTTGCCAACGCCCGCCACTATCCGGCAATCGGCTGGATTGAATCTTATTCCGAGTATGCGGAGGAGGTGGAGGACTGGTGGAACAAGCTGGATCCCCGCTGGGCCTCCATCCGCGTCAAGGCGCTGGACCTGCTCAAGAGGGAGCAGAGGCTGGAGCAGATTGTCCGCCTGATTGGTGCCGATGCGCTTCCTGAGACGGATCGTCTGATTCTCACTGTCTGCGAGATGATAAAGAACGGCTTCCTGCAGCAGAGCGCATTTGATGACATTGACCAGTATTCGGTTCCCGAGAAGGAAGTCCAGCTCCTGATGCTGATAATGGAATTCTATGACAAGGCCCTTGCCGCGGTAAAGGCCGGCGTTCCTCTGCTCAAGATAATGGAGCTGGGTGTGCGTGGCGAGATTGTCCGTGCCAAGTCCGTCGTCGCCAACGACAAGCTGGACGAGCTTACGACGATACAGAACCATATAGAGGATCAGATGGGCTCTCTTGAGCGGATGTACCGCAAGGATTCAGTGATATGAAGGGAATAGAATATACAGGCCTGCAGCAGGTCGATGGGCCTATCATCATTGCCCAGCGTACCCCGGACTCTTTCTATGATGAGATCGTATACGTCCGTGACAAGACGGGCGAGAAGAAGACGGGGCGGATCATCGACCTGAACGACAAGACCGCCGTCGTGCAGGTGTTCGGCGGGACGACGGGGCTTGACCTGGAGTCGACGACCGTGGAGTTCCTGGACAAGCCGATGGAGCTCCGCGTGGGCCGTGGCCTTCTGGGCCGAATCTTCAACGGTCTCGGCGAGCCTATAGACGGTTACCCGGACATCGTGTCCAGCAGCAAGATAAACGTCAACGGCATGCCGATAAACCCGTATGCCCGCGTCTACCCGCGTGACTTCATACAGACGGGCATCTCGACGATTGACGGTATGAACACCCTGATACGCGGCCAGAAGCTTCCGATTTTCTCCGGGAACGGCCTTCCCCACAACAGGCTTGCCGCCCAGATAATCCGCCAGGCCAAGCTCCTGAGCTCCGATGAGGAGTTCGTCATGGTCTTTGCGGGGATGGGAATCAAGTACGACGTGGCCCAGTTCTTCAAGAACACCTTCGAGGAGAGCGGAGTACTGTCGAACGTCGTCATGTTCGAGAGCCTTGCCGATGCGCCGTCAATCGAGCGCATCATCACGCCCCGCTGCGCACTGACCGCGGCCGAGTACCTGGCGTTCGAGTGCAACATGCACGTCCTTGTCGTGATGACCGACATGACCAACTACTGCGAGGCCCTCCGGGAGATAAGCACGACCCGCGGAGAGGTTCCCGGCCGCAAGGGCTATCCGGGCTACCTCTACTCCAACCTGGCCGAGCTGTACGAGCGGGCAGGCAAGATTCAGGGCAGCACCGGCTCCATAACCCAGATACCGATTTTGACGATGCCGAACGACGACATAAGCCATCCGATTCCTGACCTTACGGGATACATCACCGAGGGGCAGATTGTCCTTGACCGTGAGATGAGCCAGAAGGGCCTGTACCCGCCTGTCGCGGGGCTGCCCTCGCTGAGCCGCCTGATGAAGGACGGAATCGGCAAGGGAATGACGCGGGAGGATCATGCCGCTGTCTCCAGCCAGCTCTTTGCTTCCTACAGCAAGGTCAAGACGATACGCAACCTCGCCGCGATTATCGGTGAGGAGGAGCTTTCCGACCTGGACAAGCTCTACCTGAAGTTCGGCGATGAGATGGAGGCCCGCTTCTTCAGCCAGGGTGAGTACGAGGACCGGTCGATTGACGAGACCTTGGACCTCGGCTGGAAGATACTGG
The DNA here is from genome assembly GCA_017450845.1 of Treponema sp. GTDB lineage: Bacteria > Spirochaetota > Spirochaetia > Treponematales > Treponemataceae > Treponema_D. The sequence goes on along the minus strand of JAFSSU010000202.1, from coordinate 19,967 downwards.
GCATCCTGCCCCGCGACGAGCTGTACAGGATTAGTGACGAGCTTATCGAGAAGTTCATGCCCAAGCCTGAGGAGGGAGCTTCAGCCTAATGGCAAACAAGCTTAACGTCGCCCCGACCAAGTCAAACCTTCTCGCTATCAAGGAGCAGCTTGCCGTAAGCACGCAGGGATATGACCTCCTTGAGCAGAAAAGGGAAATCCTCGTCATGGAGCTGATGCGGATGCTTGAGCAGGTCAAGCTGCTCGAGAAGTCCGTGGACAAATGCATCGACAAGGCATACCCGGCCCTTAAGCGTATGCTGATGGCCGTTGGAGGTGACCGGGTTGAGCGGATTGCCCGCAGCGTCAAGTATGACTTCACGCTGAACCAGCGGCCCGCCGTTATAGGGGGAATGAGCTTTACGACGATTGACGTCACTCTTCCCAAGAAGGAGCTGTTCTACTCGTTCTTGGGGACCTTCCCTGACAACGACGAGGTGATGTCGGACTTCTTTGAGCTTCTGTCGCTTCTGACCCGCCTTGCGAGCATACGGACGATAGTCTGGAGGCTTGCGATGGAGGTAAAGAAAACGCAGCGACGTGTCAACGCGCTGGACAAGATGGTCATTCCCCAGAACCGGGAGACTGCCAAGTATATAGAGGATGTCCTTGAGGAAAGGGAGAGGGACAACGTGTTCGTGCTGAAAGCCCTGAAGGGGAGGCGGGAAAACTCATGATAAAATCGCTTTTTCAGAAGGTCGTGGTCGCCTACAATGGCTCCAAGTCCTCGCTCCATGCCGTCATGTATGCCATATTGATGGCCAAATGCTATAAGTGCCGCGTCAAGGTTGTGTATGTCGTCGATGTCGCCACGATACGGCAGCTGATGCTCACTAACTTCCTTGTCGAGGATGAGGGAAAGACCTTTACCGGCAGCCTTGAGGCCGACGGTAACAGGAACCTTGATTTCGCCATCGGCCTTGCCAAGTCCAAGGGCGTAAAAATAGAGACCGAGCTGCGCAGGGGGGCGATTTGGTCCGAGATAATTGCGGCGGCCGATGACTTCAAGGCTGACCTGATTCTCCTTGGTGGTGCTGATGCCACCGCTCAGTTCTCCACGCTGAAGCACGATGTCGTCGGCATGCAGGACGGGGAGATAATCGGAAGCGCGCACTGCTCGGTCATGGTCGTCCGCCAGCCTTATGTGGAGCAGCTTTTCCGGATTGGTTAAAGGATTTGTTTTAAGCTTTTTTTGATAATCTTTTGTAATATCTCTTTTTTTCATAAGACAAAGCAGAACTTTTGCTTTATTATTTAAGGCATGAGATTGCTTCTAGTAGAAGATGATGTTCGTCTTTCCCAGACCATTGTTGAGCTTATGGGGAAGGAACGCTACGAAGTTGATGCCGTCTACACGGGACCGGATGCCATGAAATATGCGCAGCGAGGAATCTATGACGGCATCGTGATGGATTCCTCCCTTCCTGGCAAGGATGGCATTGCTATCCTCAAATCTCTTAGGGGCAAGGGGGTTGAGATACCCGTGCTTGTGATTTCCTCTAAGGGGACGACGGAAGACATTGTTGCCGGGCTTGATGCCGGGGCAGATGACTATCTGGTCAAGCCTTTCAAGGATGAGGAATTTATGGCCCGTGTCAGGGCCGTTACACGCCGCAAGGGCGATATAAAGAAGAATGTCATTGAATTCGGCGATTTGATTCTGGACAAAGACAAGTGTGAGTTGCAGAAGGTCAAAGGCGGAAGGGAGAAGTTGTCCCTGAAGGAGCTCCAGATAATCGAATTCCTTTTTGACAGTCCCCATCAGGTCATCAAGAAAGAGAAGATAATCGAGAAAATCTGGGGCAGCGACAGCAGCGCGGAATATAACAATGTTGAGGTTTACATTTCCTTCATCAGAAAGAAAATGGATGACCTCAAGGCTAAGGTTCGGATTCGGACGGCAAGGGGTATCGGTTACTCCTTGGAGGATACATTATAATGCTTTCACGTAACAAGGCTTTTGAGAACCTTACGGCGGGATACCTCTTTCCTGAGGTCGCCAAGAGGCGGAGGTTGTATCAGGAGAAGCATCCTGATGCGAAGATAATCAGCCTGGGAATCGGCAATACGACGGAGCCCCTGACTCCTCACATCACCAAGGCGATGGTCGATTATGCCGCCGGGCTGGGGACTGAATCTGGATATTCAGGCTATGGTGACGAGCAGGGGCTGACAGAGCTCCGGGAAAAGATAGCGTCGGTCCTGTACAAGGGAATGGCTTCGGCGGATGAGGTGTTCATTTCCGACGGGGCCAAATGCGATATTGCGAGGATACAGACTCTCTTCGGCGCGGGCGTGGAGCTTGCCGTGCAGGATCCTGCCTATCCGGTTTACGTGGACGGAAGCGTGATTGTCGGTGCCGCCGGGAAAGATGACGGCAATGGCAGCAGGAAGGGGGTCACATACCTGCCGTGTACCGCTGAGAACGGGTTCTTCCCCGATTTGTCCAAGGTCAAGGAGAATTCCCTCATCTATTTCTGCTCTCCGAACAACCCGACCGGGGTTGCGAGCAGCAGGGAACAGCTGAAAAAGCTCGTTGACTGTGCCCTTGAGAAGGGGTGCGTCATCATCTTTGATTCTGCATACTATTCGTTCATCAGGGATTCTTCCCTGCCCAAGACCATCTACGAGATAGAGGGGGCAAGGAAGTGCGCCATAGAGATCAACTCCTTCTCAAAGCTCGCGGGCTTTACCGGTGTCCGTCTGGGCTGGTCAGTGGTTCCTTCCGACCTGAAATTCGCTGACGGGACCCCTGTCAGGCAGGACTGGAACCGCGTGATGACGACGCTCTTCAACGGGGCAAGCAACATAGCCCAGCGTGGTGGCCTTGCGGCTCTCGATGACGAGGGAATGAAGGAAACCAAGGGCCTTGTTGATTACTACCTTGGAAACGCGGCCCTGATGAAAAAGGCCCTTTCCGGCCCGAATTTTTCGTCCGCAGGCGTCAAGGTCTACTATACCGGTGACAGTCCCTATCTCTGGGTCATGTTCCCCGGCTACACGAGCTGGGATATCTTTGACAAGATTCTGGCCGAGTGCAACATCGTGACGACCCCGGGAAGCGGCTTCGGCCCTGCGGGGGAAGGTTACCTGCGCTTCTCCAGCTTCGGCCACCGGAAGGATGTGGAGGAAGCCTGCTCCAGGCTGGCAGGGTTCAAGCTTTAGATTGAGCAGGGCTTGCGGTTCCGTACCGCAAGCCCAAATTCTTCGTAGCGTGCCTAGAAGTTGATTTTGAATCCGACCTTCACGCTGACGCTGCTCGGCCAGTTGTCCTGCTTGTCGAAGATGTGGGTGGACACGGTCGCGGCTGCAAAGACCTCGCCGCCGTGGACCGGGAGCTTGGCGTAAGGTGTTATGAAGGCTGTCTTGTTCCAGTAGTGCTTGTTGCCTTCCTTCTTGTCTGACTTGGAGTCACGGTAGAGGTCCATGAGGGTCTGTCCCCCCATCGAGAGCGTCACGTGCATTCCGGTCGTCAGGTTCTTGTCGCCCAGTTGCAGGAAGTCCGTCGAGGCATGCAGGTCTATGCCGCAGGGGTTCAGGTAGGGCCTTACGTAGCAGTTTCTCCGCTTCTCGTTCATGTAGTCCTCCCGGTGGTCTACCCCGCCATTGTAGTTGTTCAGGTAGAACATCTTGTTCGCCTGGGAGTAGGGGATGTTGAACGCCGTCACCGAAAATTTGGCTTTGCGTAAGTTCAGCCTCGGCTCCAGCAGGAAGTAGAAGTTCTCGGCGGCGTTGTTCCAGTTGAAGACGCTCTTGTTCTCGACCAAACCGTCGTCCGTCTCCTTCCATTTTGGGGTCTTCACGTATCCGGGGTCAAGCAGAAGGTCGGAGAAGCCGGTCTGCAGCAGCACGTTGAACATGGATGTCGGCTTTCCTGCGAGCACGCTCATCCCTGCCTTGAGTGACAGGTAGTTTATGTTCATGAAGCCGTTCTCCACGCTGCCCTCGTTCGTGTCTTCGGGCAGGGCAAGCCCGGTCCTGAAATCGAAGGTGAGGTAATCGAACGCACCTGCCACGCGGAAGTCTGCGTTGAACGCCTCCTGCTTGCTTCTGCTCAGCCTGTCGCTGGGGTCATTCTTCCAGCTTTGGTACACCCCGTCATAATTTTCGTTCCTGTCCTTGTAGAGGTAGAGCCCGGCGGCTATCGGGGATGCCAGGTGCAGTACGTAGGAGAAGCCGGCCCCGTAGCTTTCGTTTATGGATGTCCCGTTCAGGCTGTTGAAGCTGGATGTGAGGTCGCTCCGTATGGGGGCAATGCCGAACTGCCTCTGAAGGAATACGTCCGACCCGATGGGCTCGTACTCCCCGTAAAAGAGGGATAGGTAGTGGGTCACCGTGGAGGTCTGGAGCTTGAATACCGCGGAGGCCTCGTTTACCTGGAATATCGAATTCAGATTGGAGGGCTTGTCAAGGAAGTTCTTGCCGATTATGCTCCTGCTTTTGGGGGCTGGCGTGTAGACGGTGCTGTTATCCTTGATTTTGGGCATGTAAGGATTTGTGTCGAGGGGATCGTAGCGGTTTGAATCCACGCCGAATTCTCCTCTCAGTATTAGGAAATCCTTGAACTGGAGCTGTCCGCCGAAGTAGCCCTGGACAAAAAGCTGGGGGTCGGCGAAGGTATGCTCAATCTGCTCGGAAAAGGTGTCTTCCTCTTTGTCCGGCTTGCGGTAGTTGTTCGGCGATGACGTGATGTTTCCAAGGAAGCCTGCGTAGCCCGTGAAGTAAGGGGTCTCAAACGCATGGAGGCATGTAATGGCCGTGAGTAACAGCACGGCGTGGCTCAGTAGTTTTTTCACCTGTCTTTTCCTCCGCTAGACGCTTATTATAGCTAGTTTCGGAATGAATTCCCCGTTTCTTTAAGACGGCAAAGGATTTGCCCGGTTATCCCTAAAATATTCATAAAAAAACTTTTTTTTCGTTTTTTTAGGCTTGACTTATATTTTTAACCGATTAAAATATAAGTATGAGTGATTATCTTGATCCAAACAATGAGGAATTGCTTCAGGATTTCTTTGCCGAGGCTGAACAGCAGGTTGAGACTCTGGAGAGTAATATCCTTGTCATTGAGAGCGACCCGTCGAATCATGACTCCATAGATGAGATTTTTCGCGCTGCCCACACCTTGAAGGGAGGGTCGGCCACGGTCGAGATGACGGAGCTTGCGACATTCTGCCATGACGTAGAGGATTTGCTTGATGCCATGCGGAGCAATGCCGTCGAGGTCACTGAGGCTATCGTCGATGTACTGCTCTCTTCCATAGATACCATCAAGGTTATGCTCGAAACCCGGCGGTCCGGTTCCGTATATTCGGAAGACGTGTCCCCGCTTGTGGAAAAGATAAAGGGCTTCCTCCCTGCGAAGGGTGCCAAGAAAAAGGCTCCGGCTCAAGCCGCCAAGCCTGCCCCGGCTCCAAAGCCTGCGACCGTGCAGGCCGCTCCTGCACCCTCTTCAAGCGGAATGCCTCCCCTGCCTTTGCTTTCCGATGATGATTTCAATGAGCTCATGGGGGCGGTACCGGACGGCGAGAAACTGTGGTCCGTCAACGTAACCTTTGATGAGTCCAACCCGATGAACAGCGTCGGTGGAATACAGGTGTTCGCCGCCCTTAAGAACAGAGGTGCGGTCCTTAAGACTGTTCCCGATTTTGAGGCCCTCTACGAGGATACCTTCTATTCTCAGGTTGTGTATTATGTCTCTACTGCAGCGAGCGGGGATGACCTTGAGGACGTGGCCTTCCTGGATGATGTCACCCTTGCGACCGATGCTAAGGAAGTAACGGGTGCGGGCGCACCGCCCAGGCTTTCTGCCAGTGAAGTTTCCCATGCGGCTCCCGCATCTGCCCCGGCTCCAGCACCGGCAGCAGTTGAGCCGGAGCCTGCCGTGGAGGAGGCTCCGGTTGCCAAGGTTCCTGCGACGAGCGAGGCTCCTGTTGCGGAGTCAAAGGCTCCGGTTCCCGCAAAGACGGCTGCTCCTGCTCCCGCGGCGGCCCACAAGGCTTCTCAGGCAACGGCTTCCGTGCTGCGCGTTGACTCCCGCCGCGTTGACAACCTGATGAACCTTGTCAGTGAGACCGTCATCACGAAGGCTGCCTTTAACCAGATTGGTCTGCATACAGCCGACCTTCAGGTGCAGCTCCAGTCCCTGAACGCAAGCTACAAGGAAAAACAGCACCAGCTTCTTGAGGAGCTTCCCAAGATGATAGAGGAAGTCCAGCAGGGAGCCACTGTTAAGGATGTGCGCCAGCGGCTTGCCGATGAGTATGCCAGCATGAGCAGCTGGTTCGACTCGTTCGAGAATGACTTCAAGGCTACCTCCACCAAGCTCCGCTCCTCCACCCAGAATCTGGGACGTATTGCGAGCGAGCTGCAGGAAGGAGTCATGAAAATCCGCATGGTTCCGATCGGGACGATTTTCAACCGCTTCCCGCGCGTTGTCCGCGACCTGTGTCGTGATCTTGGCAGGAAGGTCAACCTCGTCATAGAGGGAGAGGATACCGAACTTGACAAGACGGTCGTCGATGACCTCTTGGATCCGATAATGCACTGCGTCCGCAATTCCGTTGACCATGGTATAGAGCCTCCTGAGGAACGCAAGGCCTTGGGCAAGGATGAGACGGGTACTTTGACTCTCAAGGCTTCCAACGAGGGTAACATGATTATCATCGATATAATCGATGACGGTCAGGGAATCGAGGTCGAGAAAGTCAAGGCCAAGGCTGTCAGCAAGGGGCTTATAAGCCCGAACAAGGTGCTCTCCAATCAGGAGGCCTACAACCTTATTTTCATGGCAGGTTTTTCGACCAGTGACAAGATATCCAATGTCTCTGGTCGCGGTGTTGGTCTTGATGTCGTCAAGGATTCCGTCGCTAAGCTCAAGGGCAGTATAAACGTCACGAGCGAGAGGCATAAGGGCTCCAAATTCAGCATCAGGCTTCCGCTTACCCTTGCGATTATACAGGGACTGCTTGTCCGTGTCGGCAAGGAGACCTACTCCATACCGATTGCGAACGTCATTGAGAGCCAGCGCGTCAAGAAGAGTAGCATCAACACGATTGACAGCTATGAGGTCTTGAACGTCCGTAATGAGGTCATCTCCGTTCTCCGCCTGAGCCGCCTGTTCAACATCAAGGACACGGCCGAGAGTGACTACTGCTTCATAGTAATCGTCGGATCACAGGAGAAGAAAATCGGAGTTATGGTCGATATGCTCGTCGGAGAGGAGGATGTCGTCATCAAGCCCTTGCGCGACCAGTTCACCAAGTCCCCGGGTATAGCCGGAGCCTCAGTCCTTGGAGATGGTTCTGTTTCTCTGATTATAGATGTAAGCCAACTTCTCGAGCTTGGCGTGCAGCAGGAGATTAATGCCCAGCAGCTTCGTGAGAAAGAAGCTATAAGGAGAGGTTAGCAATATGGCGACGATTCAGGATAAGCTCAAAGCTTTTGCCAGCACGACCGAGCAGGTCGGCGGGCAGGGGTCGCTTTCACAGGAAGAGTTGAAGATGAAGAATGCCGTCACGGACTATAGCATGGTGGCGTTCTCTCTTGCGGGTAAGGACTATGCCATAGACATAATGAAGGTCAAGGAAAGGGCCAAGGCTGGGAATTTCACCTATGTTCCAAACAGCCTTCCTTTCGTTCTGGGTGTGTATAACCTTCGTGGTGACATAATCCCGGTCATTGACCTTAGGCTCTTCTTCAACATTGATATGCCTCCTCGAGAGGACGGTCATTTGGAGAATATGCTGATTATCGTCGTCGGGGAGCAGACCTTCGGTGTCGTCGTTGATGAGATTGACCGTGTCGTGAACATCCAGAAGAGCGCGATACAGCCTCCTCATCCCCTGTTCGGTGACATAAACATTAAGTACATCTACGGAGTCGTTGAGTCTGACAGCAACTTGTATGTCTTGCTTGACATAGAGAGAATTTTCGGGGTTCATTCTCCTGAGGAGGAGAAGGAGCTTGCGGATACCGCCAAGGCACAGATGATGCAAAGGCAGATTGAGGAGATGCAGATGAATACGCCTGCTCAGTCGGTCTCATCTAATGTGGTCTCGGAAGGAAAGTCTCCGCTCCCTTCTGGCTCAAAGTCTCAGTCTCCTGCTCAAAAAGCCCCGGCCGCCAGTCAGAATGGAGGGGGGGGCGCTCCGAAAGCCGTAGCTCCGGCAAAGGAGGAGGCATCTGAGGCTGACTTGAAGTTCATTGCGGACTCCCTTCAGTCGCTGACCAAGTTTTCTATGTCGCCTCTGAATACTGATTGGATTAAGAAGCGCTATATTGACTGGCGTAAGGATAAAGGAAAGGACAAGACCCAGATTCAGAATGAAAAGGATGCCTTGGCTTTCTTGGAACCTTTCTACTCTGAGTCGACTGGAGATTGGTGGTCAGAGGCGTATGCTGGTGCAATAAGCAAAGCGTTGCCGGATAATGCTGCCAAGAACATTGTCCTTTGGAATCCTGGCTGTGCGAAGGGCTATGAGGCCTATTCCCTCGCTTGTATCCTTAAGAAACGTTATCCGAGTGCCCATATCAGGATTTATGCGCATGACACGGACCTTCTGAGTGTTTCAAATGCCCCGCTTCTGGCGATTAGTCCTGCAGCGGCCAAGTCTTGGTATGCGTCATATCTTTCTACTACCGCGTCCGGGGAAAATACCTTTGACAAAGATATCAAAGATATGATAATGTTTGAGTACCATGACATTGCTAACACGAACAGTCTCCCGGATATCGATATCATATTCGCTAGGGACGTCCTTTCTTTCCTGCCAGAGGCAAATCAAGGAACGATTCTTGGTGATTTCAAGGAGAAGCTGAAGGGCAACGGTGTCATCATCGTAGGGTCCAATGAAGATATTTCTTCTTATGGATTTAAGAAAAAATTGCAAGGAAATGTTGCAGTTTATAGCAAATAGAAGTATAATATAAGAACTTTCTAGGGGGAAACAATGAGAGTTGAGTACATTAACCCATTTGTCGAAACTTCGTATAGAGTGTTAAAGGACGTTTTGGGTGGAGCCGATGTAAAGCGGGGAGATCTTTACCTCAAATCGACGGCGATGCCCGTTATGGGGGTGGCGGCTCTTGTCGGTCTTGCCGGTGATGTCGAGGGACGTGTTCTCTTCGATATGACTATGGAGACTGCGCTTAACATCGCTTCCAAGATGAATGAAGAGAAGCTTCCTGAGTTTGATGACCTTGCAAAAGCTACGATTAGTGAACTTGCAAACATTATTACGGCACAGGCTGTAACGAAGCTTCATGAACTTGGTTTCAAATTTGATTTGACGCCGCCGACCCTCTTTGCAGGTGAAAAGATGGAGATTGCTGCCTTGGGCGGAGCCAATGAGAATGTTGAGGCTTTGATAGTTCCTCTTATTACCGAGTATGGGAAAATTGAAGTCAATGTCGCGATTCGCGAACGTGCATGATAAGGAGTTAGAAGAATGAAAACGAAAGATGATGCGCCGTCAGTAGAAGGTACGAAGCTCGACGGAACGAAATATCGGGTTCTTGTCGTAGATGATTCTGTTTTCGTTGCGAAGCAGTTGACTCAGATTTTGTCCAGCGATGGCTTTGAGGTCGTTGCTACCGCTATTGATGGAAAAGAGGGTGTGGACAAGTATAAGGAGCTTTGCCCCAACGTTGACTTGGTTACGATGGATATCACTATGCCCCGCATGGATGGTATCACCGCTTTGGAGCAGATTGTCGCCTTTGACAAGAATGCTCGCGTGGTCATGGTCAGTGCTCTTGGAAAGGAGGAGCTCGTTAAGAAATCCCTCCTTGCAGGTGCAAAGAACTATATTGTAAAACCCTTGGATCGCAAGAAGGTTCTGGAAAGGATTTCTGCCTCCCTTAAGTAGGGAATGTTAAATTCAACAGACAGGTATGATACATACCTGTCTGTATTTTTTATTTTTCTATTCCCCTTAGTCTGCTATTGCTTGTTTTGCAATAGCAGGAGGGATTGTCTCATCTTGTGTTGCGGGCATTTTAATGTCCGTTTTTTTGTATTATTTGTTAACCCTCCATCTTGTTTTTCCGAAAATATAATCGGGTGGAACATTTCATGCATAATAATGTAAAAATAAAGGTCCTGGCGAAAGAGGGGGCTGCCCTTCCCGTTTACAAAACGGAGGGCGCCGCCGGGGCCGATGTTTGTGCTTTTCTTGAAAATGATATTGTAATTACACCGAACGAACGGAGACTCGTACCGACCGGACTTTTCTTTGAGATTCCAGAAGGTTTTGAGGTCCAGGTCCGCCCAAGAAGTGGACTTGCGCTCAAGAACGGGATTACGGTTTTTAATACCCCGGGAACTATAGACAGCGATTACCGTGGAGAGATACAGGTTCTTCTCGTCAATTTCTCTGACAAACCCTATACCGTGCGTTCTGGAGAACGCATTGCCCAGCTTGTGGTCGCCCCGGTGACTCTTGCATCATGGGAGAAATCCGATACACTTTCGGAAAGCGAACGTGGAGAGGGAGGCTGGGGCAGCACCGGCGGTTTCTCAGGCTCTGTTTCTTCCTGACTTTTACGTTTTTTATGTGAAGGCCTCTTGCCAATGGATCTGGACTACCTTGAGGAGATAAAGATAGAGAGAAATCCCGGAACCCGCCGCTTGCCAGGTAGGGGTAGGATTTCGCGTGCTTCCGGGATAACACTTGATTCCGTAAAAAGCAGGAAAGTGGCCATAGAGTCTCTCCGACAGCGAGGTAAGCAGGTGGATCAAGAGACTCCATCCCTATCTGCTGCGAACATAGAGCTCCTTAAAAAACGAATCAGGGATGAGAGAAATCTGCGCCCTTCCAGGCTAATAGAGGATGACCTAGGGGAGAATGATTCCAATCCTACGCTTCCTCCGCTGGAGTCTGCATCCACAGTTATGGATGTCCCGTCTCATGTGGCAGAGGCTTCAGTCCATGCAGACGGGGCTACTTCAGCTGAGCCAATTCCTCAGGTCTTGGAAACTTCCTGGCCAACCGAGCCCGAAAATCATGCTCTTTCTGAGAAAACAAAGCAGCAAGCATCGGAAAAGATGCCTGTGCAGGAGCCAGCTTCTCTGACCGGGAGGCGCTTGGGAACGCATGTGATGCTGCGTTACATCGTCAGGGAACTCTTCTTCTATTTCGCAATTTGCTTCGCCTTTTTCTTCGTCGTGTTCTTCGTAAACAATATTCTTGTCCTTGCGGAGACGGTGCTAAGGCGGCGCGTTCCGTTTCTCAAGGTTGCCCGGCTTATGCTGTACAGCCTGCCGGGCATAGTGGCCCAGTCCGCACCGTTTGCCACTCTCGTCGGCTTCCTTATGTGCGTTGGACGTATGGCAACTGATAACGAGATTCTTATCCTGCGGGCAAGCGGAATCCGCTATTCGTTCATAGCTGTTCCGGTCATGCTTCTGGGACTTTTCATATCTTTCGCGGGATTCGCGATGAACGACTACTTCCTGCCTCTTGGGCTCCTCAAATTCAACCGGCTGAAAAAACAAATCGTACAAAGCGATCCGGCGGTGGAGATAGAGGCCAATTCTGTCAAACGCATGAATGGAACGACCCTCGTCATCGGAGGGGTAGGGGATGACGGTATCATAGAAGACCTAGTGATATTCGACAAGGATGCGACGGGGAGGGACCGGGTCATAATGACCGGCAGGAGCGAGGTCAACAAGTCGGATGAGCCTGGCATTCTGATGCAGTTCAACATGAGCGGGGCAACGGTGTTGGAAGTTGACAGGGCACAGGGAAAGAACTTCGATGTGTTCGAGTCACAGAAAATCATGCTCAACGTCTTTGATTCCGTGCTCATGCCAAGCACGGGCGTACAGCCTAGGGAGATGACTTCGTTTGATTTGTGGAAAATCCTTCAGGTAATGAAGAAGGACAGCTCTGTCACGCATAAGATGATGAACCGCTACAACCTGGAGTTCGCAAAGAAATTCTCCATGCCTTTCGGTTCGATATTTTTTGCTATTCTCGCCTTTCCACTCGCGCTCATATTCGGAAAGCGGGACGGGCAGACGCTCGGAATGATATTCGGTATCATTATTTCGGTCATATACTGGGCCGCGACGATTCTTGGCCAGACGTTCGGCGTGCGCAGCGGATGGAACGGCTTCTGGATGATGTGGGGCCCGAACTTCTTCATCGGGCTTGTCGGTCTTTTGCTTTATTTCGCATTGAGGAAGCGGTGAAAATATGAGACTCGCCCTGTATATGCTCAGGAGGTTCTTCGCGATATTCGTTGCCTCCATGTTCTTCGTTACGCTCATCCTTATCCTTACGGACCTTTTGATGAACATCTGGGGGTATATCTCCAACGAGGCGGAGCCATCCCTCATTGCGAGAATCATCCTGTACTACATCCCAAAAAGTTTGTGGTACTCCCTGCCTATATCCGTGCTTTTCGCCACGGCATACATGCTCAGTGACTTCTATGCGAACAATGAGCTGCTCGCTCTCTTCGCATCCGGTATATCGATTTTCCGATTCGCCTTCCCCCTGCTAATAATCTCTGTGTTCATGAGTGTCGCCATGTTCTTCTTGGATGACCGTCTGGTGACCAGGACCTACGCGGAGAAAACCCGGCTCCAGGCCGTCGCGCTCCATAAGGAGAAAGACTTTGACAGAAAGGACATCGTCGTCATAAGCGAGGGCGGGAAGATGATTTATAAGGCAGAATTCTTTGACAGCAAGAAGGACCGCCTTTTTGCTCTCTTTGTCCTCTACCGGGGGAACGGCCGGGGATTCGAAGGGTTGCTTTACGCGAACAGCGCGGAGTGGAGCTATGACCACTGGAAGCTTTCGGGAAGCTGCTTTTACCGGAAGGAACGAGAAGGCTACTCTGCCGGTGACGCGGACTACGATCATCTTTTTCGCCTTACGGAACCGCCTGAGTCTTTCAGGAGCAGCACCATCAACGTGGATGAAGTCAGCGTGGCGGAGTCCAGGGACTACATACGCCGGCTTGAGAAGGCCGGGCTTCCCTCCAGCGACGCGAAAGCCGTGTACTACAAGAAATTCTCCTTCCCGATGGTCGTCGTCGTCGTCGTCCTTCTTGCGGTCGCGCTCAGCGGCAAGACCCGCAAGAACGTTCTCCTCGTCAGCCTGGGCCTGTGCATCTCGGCGGTTGTGCTCTTCTACGTCATGCAGATGATGACGATGCTCATGGCGAGGTTCGGAACCGTCCCCCCTGCTTTCGGCGGCTGGTTCCCCGTCATCTTCTTCATATTTCTCAGCGCTGTTCTTCTCCGTTACACACGGACATGAGTTTTTGCTGGAAGAAATCCGCTCCTTGGTATATAATTGGAATATGAAATTCCGTCCCCTTTCTGCCCTTGCCGTCCTGACTCTTGTTTTCTTCCTGTATTCATGCATGGGAAAGGTCAAATCATCCTCACAGGGTGAGGAGAGCCAGCCTCGTGGCGGCGAGAGGATTATCGTCGGCTTCTCGCAGATTGGAGCGGAGAGCGCATGGCGGATATACAATACCAAGGACATGCAGGCTGCCGCGCAGAAAGCTGGCATCCAGCTGCTCTATGCGAACGCTGAGCAGAAGCAGGAGAAGCAGATAAAGGACATACGCAGCTTCATCATGTATCAGGTCGATGTCATTGCGTTCGTCCCGATAGTGCAGGACGGATGGGGCAACGTACTGGAGGAGGCACGGGATGCCGGCATACCCGTCATCGTATGCGACAGGAGGATAAACTCCGAGTACGACGGATTGTACGCAGGGTACGTCGGAACAGACAGCCGGGAGGAGGGACGGCATGCCGCCCGTTTCCTAATCCGCAAATACGCCGGCTCCACCGGGACAGTCAATATCCTGGAGTTGCGGGGAACGGACGGGGCATCCGCATCGGACGGCCGCATCGAGGGCTTCCGTGAAGTCCTTGCCTCGGATCCTCGTTTCAGCATCATCTGCTCGGAAAGCGGTGACTTCATGCGTAGCCGGGGCGAGGAGATAGCGAGGCGAATCCTTTCCGCCGGGAATGGTTTCGCCATTGACGGACAGAAAATCGACGCTGTTTTCTCCTGCAACGACGGGATGACGCTTGGTCTCCTGGATGTGCTGGAAGCCCGTGGCATTGTGACGGGGAGGGGCAGTCCCATAACGATAGTCACCGTGGACGCGCAGCAGGAGGCCGTGGACAGGCTCAAGGACGGTCGCATAAACTGCGTCGTCGAATGCAACCCGGAGCAGGGCGATGTCATCATGGGGCTTGTGAAGAAGCTGGCCGCCGGAGAAAAGATTCCCCGGTCCACGATTGTCGGCGGAAAGATTTTTACGGAATATGACGACTTGTCATACCTGCCTGAACGGAAATACTAAGGCGGTGACATCATGCCCGGCAAATCCAAGAGCATCAAGAAAAGTCTCCGCTATTCCCTTGTCTTCATGATACTGCTGATGGTCATACCGACTGTATACTCGGTGGCAGTGTTCAGCTTCTATACCGTGCGCTACGACAGGATTATTATGAACGTCAGTTCTGCGAACAGCCTGAGCAGAGTCGCCAAGGAAGAACTTGAGGGCGAGATTTGGGAGGTCGTGTCCGGGTTGAAGTCTTTCAATGACGGGAGACAATATCAGCTCCTCCGGCAGATTCGGATTGGCATTGCGGACATGCGGAAGGGAACTTCAGAGGAAAGCAAGGAAATCCTTGAGGTCGCGAACCGGACGGAGAAAACCCTGGAGAAGTACGTGGAGCTTCTGGGGCGGCAGATAGAAGACAGGGAAAGCGTATCCAAGAACGAGGAAGTCATGGAGCAGATAAGGGGAGTCTCGTCTCTCTTGGGCGACATTTTCCAGGAATATATCGTGGCTGAGATAGAGTCGGCTGAATCGGCAAACAACAACATCCGCTTCCAGTCCTTCAATATCTTCCTGATTCAGATAGGAATAAGCATACTGGCATTCCTCATAGCGGTATATGCCTTCTCAGGCTTGTCCAAGGCGATAGGCCGCCCCGTGCGCGACATGGAGCTTCTTTCATCCCGTATAGCGAGCGGTGACCTGAAGGCAAGGGCTGAGCTCCCACGCGTCATGGAACTGGATCACCTGGCGGAAAACCTCAACACGATGGCGGGCAGGATACAGTCCCTGATAGACGAGAACGTGCGCGAGCAGAAGAATTTGCAGAAGGCCCAGATGAAGGCCCTTCAGGCGCAGATAACGCCGCACTTCCTGTACAATACTCTGGACACCATCGTATGGCTTGCCGAGGACAACGACATGGACGAGGTCGTGGAGATTACCAAGGCATTCTCTGCCTTTTTCCGCATCTCGCTCAGCCGCGGGCGCGAGTGGATAACATTGTCCCAGGAAATGGAGCATGCGGCCAGCTACCTGAAGATTCAGGGAATACGCTATAGGGATATACTGGAGTACAGCATAGAACGCGATGAGGGAATTGACGACGTTCCGGTGCTCAAACTTCTCTTGCAGCCGCTCGTGGAGAACGCCATCTATCATGGCATCAAAAACAAGCGCGGACGGGGCAGGATAATGGTATCCGCCCGGAAAGTTCCGGCGTTCGGTGAGGACGGGGGAGGAGTCCGCTTTTGTGTTCAAGATAACGGCATAGGCTTTACTGAGGAGCGGATGCGGGAAGTCATCGCGGATTTGTATTCCCCGGACGGCGAGGGACTGAAGGCATCCTACGGCCTTTACAATGTCAACAAAAGGCTCCGCCTCTATTACGACGGCAGGGTTTCGCTGGATATTAAGAGCGTGGCTGGGGAAGGCTCAGAGGTTTCTTTCGTGATACCCCGGATGTTCGACACCAAGGAGGAATCTGGCAATGTATAGCGTCTTCATAGTCGATGATGAGGTCATAGTACGTGAGGGGCTCCGCAAGCGCATAGACTGGGAAAGCTCCGGCTTCTCCTTCTCAGGCGAGGCCGGGGACGGCGAGATTGCCCTCTCGATGATTCAGGACATTAAGCCGGACATTCTGATAACCGACATACGGATGCCCTTCATGGACGGGCTTGAGCTTGCTCGTGCCGTAAAGAAAATCCAGCCTTGGATACGAATAATAATCCTCTCCGGTCACGATGAGTTCGATTACGCCAAGAAAGCTATATCGATAGGCGTGGAGGACTATATCCTCAAACCGTTTACCCCGGACGAGATTCTTTCCTGCCTGTCCAAGGTCCGGGACAACCTGGACAAGGAGAAACGCGAGGCCGGTGACATAAGCCGGATGAAGCGGGAGCTCGAATCCGGCAATAACCTTGCCCGCGACAAGATGCTGACCGACCTGGTGCTCGGTGCGCTGGATTCTTCAAAGGCCATGGAGCGGGCAGGGGAGTTCGGCATAAAGCTCTTGTCCAGGTTCTATATGGTCGCGGTGAGCGAGCTTCACTATGGCGAGGATATGGACAAACTTCTTGCCGCCAAGTCCTGTCTGTCCTCTTCACGTGATGGGAGGGGTATGTCGTTCTTCATATCGCCTGAGACTCTCGTTTCCATCGTGCAGGGGCAGGATGCGGAGCAGAGTGAGGACGAGGCTTTTTCCCTTGCGGAATCCGTCAAGCACGATACTGAGAAAGTCCCCGGAGTCAGCGTCGTCACGGCGATAAGCCCCGCCGTGGAGCATATAGCCAGCATAAGCGGGGCCTACAAGGATGCCCTCCTCCTGCTCAAGAAATGCCGCTTCACGGATACCAGCCGCATAGTGAGCATGAGCGATGTCGGTGAGGGAAGTTTGAAGTCTGACGGGGACTCCCTTGTCCTTCAGGAGAATGACCCCCTCGTGAACAGGTTGAGCTACGCGGGCGAGGGCGAGATAGACCAGATTGTCTCGGAGTACGTCGCCCTGCTCGGCAGCAACGGCGGCTCGTTCTCTATCATTGCGTCCTACCTGCTGGTGGACGTGATAATGGCGGTTTCCAAAGTGATAGAAAGCCTGGGCGGGGATGTCAAGCAGGTGATGCCGGAAATACTGTCCCGTTCCTTTGTCGAGAATGCCGTCCAGAATCAGGATGTTTTCATCGTTGAGGTCAAATCTATTCTGGGCAAGCTTCTGGATTGGCGGGGAAGGCAGTCTTCCGGCCGCTACTCCGACGTAATCCTCCGTGCCAAGAAGTTCATCGATGAGAACTACGCCGACCCGGACATCTGCCTGCGGTCGGTCGCCCAGGCCGTGAACTTCAGCCCCAACCACTTCAGCACCGTGTTTTCGCAGGACTGCGGCATGACTTTCATCGAGTACCTGACCCAGGTACGCATTTCACAGGCCAAACGCCTGCTCAGGACCACCGACAAGAAGAGCGCGGACATAGCCTGGGAGGTGGGCTTCAACGATCCACACTATTTCAGCTTCATCTTCAAGAAGGCTGTGTCCATGTCGCCGCGCGAGTGGCGGCAGCAGAACAGCCCGAAGGAGTAGGGGAGGGCTGTTCTGCTTCAACGGAATGTAGCATACGGCGCATCCTGTCACTTTCCGTATTGCGGGGACATGGGCGCGGCGACCTCCGGCAGCGGCAAGTCCTGCGTCGTCCAGTAGCCGGCTGCCGTTCCCAGGTTTGCCGAATCCCGCACGAAGTCCTGCAGGATTATGTCCGCGTACTGGGACGGGATGAAAACGTATTCCAGTCCGCTCGCGCCGTACATCTGCCGGGCATACTGGACTTTTGCCTGCGTGCTCGCCTTGACTATCAGGTTCTCGCCCTTTATCTCCACGATGTAGAACTTGCCGTCATCCATCTCCACGAGGAAGTCCGGGTAGTAGGAGCGCAGGGTATGCAGCTCCGGGTCAATGTAGTGGATGTAGAATTCGCTCTGCCCGTTCGTCAGCATTCCCGTGAACCAGATGTGCTTGATTTTGTTGTTGTCAAAGAGATTCCTCACAAAGAAATCCTTCTCTGAGCCGGAGTCAAAGCCGTAGCCCGAGAGGTTGAAGCTCTTGCCCGCATGGGCCGGGTCATCCGAGATTTGGCTGTACTTGCGGAACTTGGGGGCGGTATCATCCACGTAGAGATCGTCACCGAAGCTCAGCTCGTAGCAGGCTTCCGTCCCGTCGGGACTCGGGGGCGGGTCTTTGGAAAGCCACTTGACGACTTCCCGCTTTTCGCCTTCCACGTAGTCGATTTTGTAAATCTGCCCGAACAGGCGGGGAATTACCCAGTCGTACAGGATGGCGTTTGCGTAGTTCACCTTCTCAAGGATTGCCCCGATTCCGTCGCTGCATTTGTCCAGCAATGAGCGTATCTGCACGGGCGACCAGCGGACGGATTTCTCTTTCGTCTTTTCGTCAAGCTCGTGCTGGGTCAGGTACAGGGAAAGCTCCGCGACGAGGGAATACTCGGAAAAGACACGCTCATTTTCAGATGCGACATCCTTTCGGATGGACGCGCTGTCAAGGCTGGTGAGGCTGTGCGTTGCCTTTGTCCTGCGGTATTTCTCAAAGTCAAATCCGCTCCCATCGCCGAAAAGCGTGAACTTGCCCGGCTGCAGCTCCGTGATTTTGTACTCGTAGGTCTGTTCTATAATGGTGACGGGGACTTTCTTTCGGATAAGGATTCTGCGTATTTTCTTTTGCGGGCTGTCCTTGCCTTTCAGGTCCTCCACGCTCACCTTGAAGTTCTTGCTCAGCTCGTCCTGCAGTATGGAGAGGTTCTCCGTGCCCAGAAAAATCTGCCCGGTCTGCTGCACGTCCGTAATCGCACGCAGGCAGCGCATAGTCGCCTGCAGGACAAAAATCGTGCTCTTGGGCTTTCGGAAGAGGGCGACGGAAAAGAGCGAGCGGCAGTTCCAGCCTTCCTTTCCCTTGCCGACGAGGAGGATGAACTGCTTGCGGCTTTCCGGCGTGTCCAGCTTGAGGAACTCGCGCAAATCGTCCTGCTTGGTATACTTGTCATCGCCTACGTTGACGAGGATAGCCTCGTCCGGGATGCCGTGTTTTCGCAGGGCGTTTTCCACGGCGGGCCTCAGCTCTTCGTTCAGCTCCTCAATCGTCGTCGCGAACAGGGCCATCTTTGGGAGCATGCCCTCATAACGATTCCATACCCCCTTTTCGTTTCGGTGCTGCCTGACGAAGCTTTCCACCGCACTTGAGACGAAGCTCTGCGTCTGGACATTGGCATAGTCATCGACGGAAGTCTTTTTAAGGTAGCCGGAATCGATTGCCTCCTTGAGGCCGTACTCGTAGACGACCTCGGGCATGAGCCTGTTCTCTATGTACGGCGTTCCCGTGAAGTTGTAGCATGCGACGACCTTCGTCCCCGCCGTGTCCAGTTCCTTCACCAGGTTGTCAATCGTAAGGCGCAGACTTGTCTCCTTGCTGCGGTCAAGCATGTCGCTCTTGAGTGACTTGCCGAAGGCATGGTGGGCCTCGTCCACGTAGATGCCGAGCTGCCTGAGCCGCGTGAGCTTCTGGTAGCGCTGGTTGGCCATCAGGTCGGAGTCATCGTCGAGCATGTACAGGTCGGCGTTGGGGCTGTTCTTTATGCTGTCCTGCCAGGAGTCCTTGAAGAGGAGGGCTTGCGGGGAGTCCTCCTTGTGTTTTTTCCTGAGGATGATTTTCTGGCTGGTGGAGACAATCAGGTTGAAGTCAGACCCGTCCATCGTGCTGAGCGCGACCCCGTCCTCGTCCAGGAAGTGGAACTTGATGATTGAGTTGAGCACGTTTGCGTATTTGTCCGTGAACACCCGAGCCTTGTCGAATGTCTGAATCTCTTTGAGCGACTGCAGGACCGTCGTGTCGGGCGCGAGGACAAGGGCGTTGTGGCAGAAGCGTTCGTCCTTGGGGTATTTGTGGGCGAGCAGGAACTCGTAGAAAATGCACAGGGCCATGAGGATTGTCTTTCCCGTCCCCATCGTGAGCGCGAAGATGTAGTTGGCGTAATCCTGACGCAGGTCGGACAGCTGGGCGAAAAAGGCGGCGAGCGTTTCGCGGTTCGTGAATTCAAGATCGTT
>JAFSSU010000201.1 GCA_017450845.1 Treponema sp. | reverse complement strand
CCTGTGGCGAGATGTTCGAGAATATGTATGATCCACGCTTTACGATAAAGCATTTTACAGAAAAAGGTCTAATCCCGCAAGACCTGTGTAATGAGGACAATAAATCAAAATCTATCGCTTCATTTATTGAAAAACCGGAGTGGATTGTTGACGGGCAGGCTGTTTCGTATGACGGTTATTTGATTCCTGATATTGTCACACTTCGCAAAGAGGATTCCGGCAATACTGCTATGTACATTCTGGACGGAAAGTATTACCTACTTTCTGTTTCTGGTGGAAAGCTTTCCGGAACCCCAGGAATCCAAGATGTCGTGAAACAGTATGTCTACAATGCTTCCTTGAAGTCATTCATTGATACATTCCAGATTGGCGAGGTTGCGAATGCATTTCTGATTCCTGCCTTGGAAAGCGTGGATGCGGAGAGCCAGAATTATGGTGAGGTTCCGTATTGGACAGCCCAGCATACGGGATTCAGCGAGCTTCCATCTGTTCAGGTAGTAAAATTAAGGGCGCAAAGTGTGTGGGATTATTATCTTGGCTTGCAAACTGATAAAGCACCAGTTTTTAATCTTATTCGAAAATCTCCGACTAAAAACTATCTGTATCACAACGAAAATGATGATTCCATTATTCAGATTAATGATGGAAAGAAGCATATTCTCGTTGGCTTTATGCGAAAAAAGTATTTGGAAACTGTTTCTCAAAAGCTCCAAGGAGGAGGGGAAAGTTTTATATTCTATTTTAGAGCGACAGTTGACGATAAAGATTCGGGTAAATTTATTCGGTATCCTCTTCATCCGTTTATTGATTCATGTACAGAGTTTATCGGGTATACGAATGACTGGACGAACTCTATTCATGGAACACTAAAGCAAGTGTATAATCGATGCAAAATAGATGAGGTGACAGCAGAAAAATTAAGTTTACTCTTGTCCACAGAACACAAGAGCGCAAAGACATATTATATGGTTACTGTAGAAAACTGTTCCGCGGTTTCAGATATTCCGTACAAGGGTGTCGTTGAAAACAAGGAAGACTTAAATAAGTTGATAGAAGAAAATGGATTGAATGGCGTTTTGTTTAAGTATTCACCCAAAGTCATTGATGTATAATAATGCGATTTGCCTAAATTTGCCGCTTCATCAGGAAGAGTGGGTGCTTCAGGCCGCTTTCCTGCCGGGAAGCTCGATGGGTATATCTGAACACCTCAGCATAATCAAGTCAAGCATATTCTGAACATTGCGGAATCCGAATGCCATTCTGTTTGTAAGTTTTATTGCCGGGGAAAACCGCCAGCTACGGCTGACGGACTGAAAAAGTTTTACAGTTGCTGGACTGCATGAATCTGGCATATACTCCAAAGTGTGAGCCGCGGCTTGAGGCTTCTTGCCTGCTGGCGTTCGGGGATGACAACAACGATATCGGGATTCTGAGTTCCTGTGGGACTGGTGTTACTATGGGAAATGCGATTCCCGAAGTAAAGGCTGCCTCCGATGCTGTGACCAAGATGAACGACGAGGACGGAGTGGCTGTCTATCTTGATTGTAACTGCTGGTTCAGGTATTCCTTCAATTCCGGGGAACTGCTGATGTCCAGATAGTCTTCCAGTCCTTCCTTAGTTCTCTGGCTTTTTGGTGCATCTGAAAAATCCTGGTGATAGCGTTCCCGTATCAGCTGTGAGAAGCGGGTTGCCCCGACTAAGTTCATGTGGTGCCAGTCTGCGAAGTCATGCTGGTCAAATTCATCCTGAAACCAGTCGAGCGTGAGTCTTGGATAGTTACTACATAGTGAAGCATAGAATGCGTTGAATTCATCCTTATACTTTTGGCTGTGGGTCACTGGAGGACTGACTGGAAGTTTGACGAGCCTGACTGTAATGCCCTCTTGCATACAAAGTTCAATGAGCCGATTGTAATAGAATTCGAATAAGGGTTTTACGATGAAATCATTCTTGGTGTATGGTTTTACACCCCAGCTTTCTCCATTCTCGCGGGATATGTAGCTCCCCAGATGGATTTCGGCATTATGGTACATGTGTCGGTTGTGTTCAAGTCTTTCTGCGAAACTGCTTGCCATTAGTGCTGGTTGGTATACTGCTGGGGAATATAAGAATGTGGATATCCATTTTTCTTTCCAGTTGTCTACAAGAATTAAAGTCTCGTTGAACTTTTGCGCTTGTCGTAAGATTTCTGCTTCTTGCGAAAATGTCAGGATGTGGCTATAAAGCACTCGGGAATAAAAGTAGTCAATCTGTTGTAAGTGCATGTCGGCGTATGATATGTAACAGACCTTTGGTTTTTTGTTGTTTTTTATATAGTTCTGGAACAGGTGATAGTTTTCTATGGGGGTTACCCCTCCAAGCGAGATGTTTACCACATTTTCTCCGAGTATGTTCGGCAGGTATGCCGCGTTGCAGGTGGAGTCCCCTATGATGACAACATCGAACCCGTTTCCCTTTAGTTTTTTTACCCAGTTGTAATAGGGTACTTCATTATCGCTGTATGCAAGTTGGCAGGAGCGTAGGTAAATCTGCAGGATTAACAGGGGAAGCATTACCAGAAGAGATTTGCAAAGCAGTTTGAAAAAGGCTCGTAGTGTTTTTGTTTCCATTGTCTTCCTCTATCAGAACTGAAAGTAGATGAACTCTTTTCCTGTCATGTTCAATGAGAAGAGAATCATCAGTAGAATTATCCAATACACAGCAAACCTGAATACTGCAAGTTGCGAGGACAGCCAGTCCATGACGCAAATCTTCTTTTCTTTCATCAGGCTGAACCCGAGAAGGATTGCCGTTCCTGCTGCCAGCATGCCGAAGTTGAATGGTGTCAGTCCCAGCTCAAAGAGGCTGTCGTTCATGAACATTCCGATGTTCGTTAGCCTGAGCCCCCTCCAAATCACCTTGAGGGCAAGGATAAGGCTCCCTGCCCGGAAGAATATCCATGCGAACGTGACCAAACAGAATGTCTTGAGTCTTATCAGCAATCGGTAGGAGAAGTTGTTTCTGTCCACGCCGTGCGAGTCGAGCAAACGGGTAAGGGGTGGCGAAAGGATGTCTTCCGCTATCTGGAAGATGCCGTGCAGGAGTCCCCACACTGCAAACTGCAATCCGGCCCCGTGCCAGATGCCGCTCGCAAGGAAGGTCAGCAGGATGTTGCGGTATTTGCATAGCTTTGAACATCGGCTGCCACCGAGGGGTATGTAGAGATAGTCCCTGAGCCAGAATGAGAGCGAGATGTGCCATCTGTGCCAGAAATCCTTGACGGAGTTTGCGAGGTAGGGCTGGCGAAAGTTGTCGGTCAAGCTGAATCCCAGTACCAGTCCTGCTCCCCGTGCTATTGTTGAATATCCCATGAAGTCGCAGTAAATCTGCAACGCAAAGCAAAGCGTCGCGATGATGAGTGGCAAACCGTGATAAGCCGTTATGCTCCCGTATACCTGGTTGACCAGGACTGCCGCCCTGTCCGCAAGGACGATTTTGAGAAAAAAGCCCCAGAGCATGACGAGGAGCCCTTTTCTGACGCGCTCATAGTCAAAGTTGTATGTTCTGTCCAGCTGCGCGAGCAAGGTCCTGCTCCGCTCAATCGGTCCCGCTACGAGCTGCGGAAAGAATGATACGAATAGGGCGTACTTGAAGAAACTTCGCTCCGCCGGTATATCTTTTCTGTACACATCTATCGCATATCCTACTGCCTGGAAGGTAAAGAAGGATATGCCGACTGGAAGCTCCATCGCGGTCCTGGGAAAAGAGATTGAGATTCCTGCCATTGCCAGCAACTGCTCGATGAATGTGAAAAAGCATCCGTAATATTTGAAAAGGAAGAGTGTGCAAAAATTGTATGCGAGGACAAGTGCGAGCAACAGGGTTTTTGTCCTGCGACTTGCTGACTGAATGATGAGCCCTCCGCAATAGGTGACGAGCGTCGTCGTGAGCAACAGCAGTACGTACTTTGGATTCCAGCAGGCATAGAAGAAATAGCTGGCGACGAGCAGGCAGATGTTCTTCAGCTTCTTGGGCAGGATGAAATAGAGAAGGGTGACGGAAGGGAAGAATACAAGGAATTGCAGGCTGTTGAATAGCATATGTATTCTTCCCTTACTGGCAGCAGATGAACGTCAGCTCGTGCTTGTTGTAGTTCAGGTGCAGGACCCGGCTGTTCGGAATTGCGGCGAAGCGGGCGACCAGATCCCAGTCCACGGCTCCCTGCATCTTTATCGTGCATATCATGTTTTTCGTCATGCCGCTTGAAAGCCATTTTTCCACCCAGCCCAGAAGGCGGTCCGGGTAGCATATCACGTCGGAGAACACCCAGTCGAACTTCCCCAGTTCATCAGGGGGCAGGGTGAAGGCATCGTGCTTCATGAACCGGACCTGGGGGTGCGCCATGAGCCGCCCGTCCAGCTCCGACCTGTCCACGGCAAGCACGTCCGATTCCAGCTGGGTCAGGACCCAGGTCCATCCGCCGGGGCAGGCACCAGCGTCAAAGCAGCGCGTGCCTGGGCCGGGAAGGGGGACCCCGAAACTGGCCGCGGCCTGGCACAGGGCCTCCTGAATCTTGAGGTAGGCGCGGCTGGGCGGGTTCTCGTGGTCTTCCTTGAACAGGAGCTGGCCGGCTGGCAGCGGGCTGCTCGTTTTGGCGGAGGCCAGCATCGTGTTCTCGCCGGTCAGCGTGTACAGCCCTATCGGGGATGACTGTATGGTGAACGGAAAGTTTTTTTCCTTTAGGTTCACGTGGGGAAGCTTGTCCTGTATGAGCGAGGCCCTTCTGAAAAGCGTGTAGCCGTAGGGGGCCCAGGACCTGCCCATGCTCCTGAGCGCGTCGGACGCGTCCTTAACCGAGTCGAATCTGATGAGCAGGGGCTTGTCCATGCGGTCGCGGCACCAGTAGGGGAGGGGAAGCTCTTCCGGAAGGGCTTCCTGGCTGATTGTGATTATATCCCCGTAATCGGAGGCAGAACCGGACTTCCTTAGTGAGCTGACGGAAATACCGAACCGTTCCTCTAGCTCCGTCTCAAGCATTCCTTTCATGTCAGGGAAGGGGAGGAACGCCGCGCCTCCTGTCTCTTGAATCGTATATGGCATGCGGGTGTTCGGATGCTGGCAAGGCTTCAGCCGATGAATACGGCCTTGTTGCCTATGATCATGCTGTAAATGCTGTCGTCCTCCATCTCGCCCTGTTTCTCGCCTATGTAGGAGACGAGCCTGGGGGTGTCGGGTGACCGCATGAAGCGGAAACCGATTTCGGTCTCGCTGTTATTCATTTTTTTCCATTGGGGATTGCAGATAAGGCGGAGTGGCGTAGCCCCCTGCTGTGGGAGGCGGATGTCCAGCTTGTACTGGCTGTCCATGTCCAGCGCGACGGGAACGGGGAAATGAACCTTGCAGCCCTTCATGCTGATGTCGTCCAGAATCCCCGGAAGGCTGCACAAATCCTCGGCATCTACCCTGCCGAAATCCTCATAGCGTTCGTCTGCCCTATGTTCCCTTGCCATAGGGGACATTATGCAGATTTGGGGGCAAAAGGTCAAGCCATTCGGCTGATTCGGAACGGAGCTTTAGGGATTTTTTGCGGGGAATGGACTTTTTTTCCATATTATGCTATGATTTTTTCAAATTTCTATAGGAAAAACTGCTTTGGAAAACGAGATTAAGACCCCGGAGGGCGGGACGCTGATAATCCAGCCGATCGACCAGGAGATAAAGAAAGCCTACATAGATTACTCTATGTCGGTCATAGTCAGCCGTGCCTTGCCCGATGTCCGCGACGGGCTCAAGCCTGTCCACCGCCGGATTTTGTATGCCATGGACGAGCTGGGCCTGCGCTATTCGGGGCCGACGCGCAAGTGCGCCAAGATCGTCGGAGACGTGCTGGGAAAGTACCATCCGCACGGCGACGCGTCCGTCTACGATGCCCTGGTCCGCCTGGGACAGGACTTCTCCGAGCGTTACCCGCTGATTACCCCGCAGGGAAACTTCGGTACGATCGCGGGCGATCCTCCGGCCGCCTACCGTTACACCGAGGCCAAGATGGCCCGGCTCGCCGAGGAGATGACGGCGGACATAGACAAGGACACCGTTGACTTCATCCCCAACTTTGACGAGACGACCAAGGAGCCGACGGTCCTGCCTGCCAAGTTCCCCTTCCTGCTCGCGAACGGCTCCAACGGAATCGCGGTCGGCATGGCGACGAACATGCCGCCCCACAACCTGCGCGAGATTGCGTCCGCCGTGGCGGCCTACATAGCGAACCCCGACATTTCCATAGACGAGCTGATGACCCACATCAAGGGGCCTGACTTCCCGACGGGCGGCATCATTTTCGGCCGCAAGGGAATCAAGGACGCTTTCCGCACCGGCCGCGGCAAGGTCCTCATGCGGGGCAAGTTCACGATCGAGGTCGCCAAGAACGGGGCGGAGTCCATAGTCTTCACCGAGGTCCCCTACCAGACCAACACCGGCGAGCTGGTCAAGAAGATAAAGGAGTACGTGCGCGACGGCGTGCTGGAGGGCATCTCCGGCGTGAACGACGAGTCCAGCGACCGCGTGGGCATGAGGATTGTCATAGACCTCAAGCGGGGGGCAGTGACCAAGGTCGTAGTCAACAACCTCTTCATGAAGACCCCCCTCCAGGCGACATTCGGCGTCATAAACCTGGCCCTCGTCGAGGGGCGGCCCCAGATCCTGAACCTGAAGCAGCTGGTCCAGCTCTTCGTGGAGCACCGCGACCGGGCCGTCACCCGCAGGACGGAATTTGACCTCAAGAAAGCGAAGGCCCGCGAGCACATCCTGGAGGCGCTCATCATCGCCGTTGACGCGATAGACGAGGTAATCCGCATCATCCGGGGCAGCCGGGACGAAAAGGAAGCCAAGGCCGGCCTCATGCAGAGGTTCGGCTTTGACGACATCCAGGCCCAGGCAATCGTTGACATACAGCTCAAGAGGCTGACAAACCTTTCGATCGACGAGCTTCGCAAGGAGATGGAGGAGATCAGGGCACTCATCGCCCACCTGGAGGACCTGCTCGCCCACCACGAGAAGATTCTCGCCATCGTCCGCGATGAGACCAACGAGATTGCCGAGAAATACGGCGATGACCGCCGCACCGAGATTGTCGCTGGCGAGGTGGAGGAAATCAACGTCGAGGACATGATAAAAGAGGAGGACATGGTCGTCCTCATGTCCAAGCTGGGCTACATCAAGCGCGTCCCGCTGACCCAGTACAAGAGCCAGGGCCGGGGCGGCAAGGGCACGATTTCCGCCAAGCTGGTGGACGACGACTACATCAAGGGGATGTTCGTCGGCTCCACCCATGACTACGTGATGTTCCTGACGAACATGGGCAAGGCCTACTGGGTGAAGGTGCACGAGATTCCCGAGTCCAGCAAGGCGAGCCGGGGCAGCCACATCAAGAGCCTGCTCCAGGTGACGGCGAACGAGGAGATAACGACCCTTGTCGGCACCAAGGATATTTCCGACGATCAGTATCTTTTCATGGCGACCGCGGCGGGCGTCGTGAAGAAAACGTCCACGACAGAATTCCGCAATGCGAAGACGCGGGGAATGCAGGCCGTCCGCCTGGACGAGGGCGACTCCCTTGTCAGCGGCATCCTCACGACGGGCAAGCAGGAGCTGCTGCTCGTGAGCCGGCGCGGCCAGGCCCTCCGCATAAGCGAGGAGGAAGTCCGCGCGATGGGAAGGGCGAGCCGCGGCGTGGCGGGCATGAAGCTGTCCGAGGGCGACGAGCTGTGCGCTGCCATCCCTGTCACCGAGGGGGCCAAGATTCTCGTCGTGACGGAGAAGGGGACGGGCAAGCGCGTCGAGTTCAGCGAGTTCTCCCCGCACGGGCGCGGGACCGGCGGCCAGCGGGTCTTCGGCAACGTGGACGGCAAGGGCGAGATTATCGGCGCGCTGACCGTGGCGGACAGCGACTCCGTTATCTGCATCACCAGCCAGGGGACTTCCCTCAGGGTCAAGGCCGATGTCATAAGCGTGCAGGGGCGCGGGTCATCCGGGGTCAAGGTCGTGGACGTGACTGAGCCGGATTACGTGGTTGCGATTGACAAGGTCGCATCTGATGATGACAGCGAGAGTAATTAACCGTAAATGACTGAACTATTAGCGCCTGCGGGCAACGTGGAGGCCCTTGATGCCGCCATTGGCGAGGGGGCCGACGCGGTTTACCTCGGCCTCAAGAGCTTCAACGCGAGGATGCGCTCGTCGAATTTCTCATGGAGGGAATTCGAGGGGGCGGTGAAAAGCCTGCACCGGATGGGCAAAAAGATATACGTCACGGTGAACACCGTCGCCGAGGAGAAGGAGACGGAGCGTCTGTACCGCTTCCTGAACTACCTGAACAACATCGGGCCGGACGGCCTGATCGTGCAGGACTTCGGCGTCATACGGATGTGCCAGGAATTCTTCCCCAAGCTGGAACTGCACGCCTCTACGCAGATGAACGTGGAGAGTGCGGAGGCGGCGAACCTCCTTGTCAAGGAAGGGCTCAAGCGCGTCGTCCTTGCCCGCGAGCTTGGCCTTGAGGAACTGAGGTCCGTCAAGGAGCGCAGCAAGGCGGAGCTGGAGGTCTTCGTCCACGGTGCCCTCTGCGTCAGCGAGAGCGGCCTCTGCCTTTTCTCCAGCTTCCTGGGCGGCAAATCCGCCAACCGCGGCGAGTGCACCCAGGCATGCCGCAGGCTCTACACTGCGGAAAGCCGTGGCTCCGAGGAGACGGGATACTACTTCTCCCCCTGCGACCTCCAGCTCATCGAGCAGGTTCCCGACCTGATGAAGATAGGCATAGACAGCTTCAAGATAGAGGGCCGCATGAAGAGCGCGGAGTACGTCGGCGCGGTGACGGCGGCTTACCGCTACGTGATGGACCACTGGGAAAACGACCGCAAGGGGGCCGTCGCCGAGGGCAAGAGAATCCTCAGCACCGACTTCGCGAGGAGCAAGACGAACTACTGGTACGGCTTCAAGGATGTCCGCGAGGGCGTTGAGGCTGCCGGTGCAAAAATACTGAACCCCAAGCAGGCGGGCGGTACCGGGATATACCTGGGCAAGCTGAACCTGATACGGAACGCGACCCGGGAAGAGCATGAGGAGGAGGCCGCCGCCTCCACAAAGGAAATCCAGATAAAGATGGCGACACTGCATGGGGGCAGCTACGATCCCGACCCAGGCGACAGCATCAGGATTCACAGCAAGGACGACACGGGGCGGGTCAGCCACAAGGTCAGGCTTGTCAAGACTGACGAGAAGGGCCGCCGCTGGATAGACATACCCGCCGGTTTCCAAGTGGGCGACGAGGTCTACCTCCTTCAGACCAAGTCCATGTCCAAGCGTTACAAGCGCGTCCTCCCCGAGGACTTGTCCTCCTTCCGCAGCCAGCCCGGGGGCGAGCGGCTTCCCGTGCTGGACCTGACTCCGCTTCCCAAGGGCGGGCTTTCGTATTTCCCGTCGGGGCTCTACATAGCGGTCTCCACCACGCAGGACGCGCACCTGGTGCAGACTGCCCGCCCCGCCCGCATCATCGTGGAGCTGAACAACGAGACCGAGTACGACTTCATGCACAAGGACTCCAAGGAGAGGCCCCTTTTCCCGACGGGCAGGCGGAATCTCTTCATCACGCTCGACCCCTACCTGCCTGAGGGGGGGATGGAGCACTTCAAGGAAGTCCTCTCCGTCCTGCGGGAGAAAGGCTACGTGAACTTCGTCGTGAACAACCTTGCCCAGCTGGAATTGCTGCGGGGCCAGGGCTGCAACCTGATTGCGGGGCCCTACCTGTACAGCTTCAACCGCTGGTCCGCGAGCTTTTTGGAGAACCAGGACATCATGGCATTCCAGATGCCCTACGAGAACAACGAGGCAAACCTCTGCAGGACATTCGGGACGCGGGAGGAGCGGTCGCGCGTCCTTGTGCCCCTGTTCGCATACCCCGCCCTTTTCCGCATGAGGTTCAAGCTGCCGGAGAGCTATGACTTCACTTTCTTCAGCGACAAGCAGGGCATTCCCTTCAAGGTGAACTCCACGCCTGACGGTTCCTTCGTCATGCCTGAGCTGCCCTTCAGCATCGTCGAGAAAACCGACCAGCTCAAGAACGCGGGCTTCGACCGGCAGCTCTTGGACTTCACCAAGACAAAAGTCGGCAAGGGCGACATAAAGAACCTGCTCAATTATATGTCCCGCCACGATCATGTGCCCGATTCGTCCGCCTTCAACTGGAAGGACGGCTTCTTCGATTATGAGAAGATGGAGGCTTACAAGGCGGCTGACGAGCGCAAGGCACGTGAGGCTATGTATGCGTCCCAGAAGTCTCCGGGGGCAAGGGGCAGTGCGCCCCGGCGCGGCACACCCAAAGGCGCAAAGCCCCCGGCAAGGAAAAACAGCGGCCGCAAGAAATGAAAGTCGCCGTCTATGTGAACCTCCTTGAGCAGGAGTACCAGCTGGCGTTCTACAAGGCTTTCCAGAGCCGGGCCGCCCAGCTGTCCCTGGACACGGTGTGCATACAGCAGGAGCAGCTTGACGGATTCAGCCAGGGGGAAGGAGTTTGTCCTTCCTCCTCTTTCCTGTCGGTGGACGGGGCTGTCTTCCTCTCGTCCTCGCTGATGAGCACGTCAGAAGTTCCCCTTGCGGAGGCTCTCAAAAGAAAATTCCCCGGTATACCCCTTGTCTCCGCTGGCATTATCCTGCCCGGCATAAAGTCCGTGATGATCCGCACCAAGGAGTCCATGAAGCAGCTGATGTCCCACTTGCTGTACGGCCACGGGTACCGGAAGTTCATCTACGTGGGCGGTCATGAGTGGCACAAGGACAACATCCTGCGCAAGGCTGTCTTCACGGAGTCCATAGAGGAGGCGAGGAAGAAGATACCCGGCATTGAGGCCGCATACCTCCATGCGGAATTCAACGAGTACACCGGCATGCAGGCCCTTGAGGGCTACATCAAGGAGAACCCGGAATTCATCCCTGACGTTATCGTATGCGCCAACGACACGACCGCCATCGGCGTTCAGAAAGTCCTGCGCGTGCAGGGAAACCCCCTCTGGCAGTCCTGCGCCCTGACTGGATTTGACGACATCAAGGAAGCCGGGGAAGACGGGGCGAGGCTGACGACGATCCGCCAGCCGCTGTCCCTGCTGGGGGTATTTGCGGCGGAATCCATCTACAAGATGCTCACGCACGGGCAGGTGGAGGATGTCGTCAAGATAAGCTCCTCCCTGATTATCCGGAGCTCCTGCGGCTGCTCGCCCCCGTCCGGCTGGCAGCCCTCTTCGTTGGGGCCGCCGCCGTCGCAGGGCAAGCTGGAGAGCTACATCTCCAAGATGCAGCACAGCCAGATCATGGCGGAGCTTCTGGAACGCTACGTGAGCCACTTCGGCCAGTCACTTAACCAGGCGGACACTATCTCTGCGGTCGTTGACAAGCTCAAGGCGTTCCTTGCGTCCGTGGAGATGAGGGACTTTTACCTCCTGCTTTTCGGCGAGACAGGTTCCTTTCCCGGGACTGCGTTCCTGACTTATCAGAAGGAAGCCGGGGAGGAGTCCTTCTTCGGTACTGAAAAGAAAGTGTCGCTCAAGGAATTCTTTTCCTCTCCTAGGTTCAGCTCCAAGGGCAATGCGAGCCGCAGCATCATCTATTACTTCATGTCTGGTCAGGAACGTCTTGGGATGATGGTCTACAAGGACGACCACGTCATTCACTCCCAGATGTGCAACTGCGGTCTCTTCCTTGCCGCCGCGTTTGACCGCCTCAGGACTCTGGGCAAGGAGAAGCGGGCCAACCAGATTCTGGAAGCCGAAGTCCAGAAGCGGACGCGGGAGCTGGTGCAGACAAACCGGAAGCTCGTGGAGGAAGCCGAGAAGCGGATACAGGTGGAGGCCCAGGTCCTGAAGATAGGCGAGCTGGAGCGCAAGCGGTTCAGCATGGACCTTCACGATGACATCTGCCAGCGTCTTGCGGGAATATCGATGATGTGCGCGGGGCTTGCCAGCCAGAACGAGAAGCTTGCCGAGCTTTCCGGCCTTATCGATGAGACCTTGCGACGCACCCGCCAGTATGCCCATGATTCCTTCCCGATGGAGCTTAACTCGCTCGGCCTGGAGAAGGCGATCGGCAACCTCTGCGATGCGGTGCAGCGGCAGAGCTACGGCAAAACCAGGGTATCCTATAGCTGGAATTTGAGCGGGGAGCCGGAGCTTGGCGAGGACAAGAACAGGAACGAGATTAACGTCTACCGTATCATACAGGAAGCCCTGAACAATTCCGTCCGCCATGCCAAGGCCAGCCAGATATATGTCAGCGTCACAGAGGCTGATGGGCTTTTGACCGTGACTGTCCGTGACAACGGGGCGGGAAACCCCGACATAAACTTCCCGCCTGCGGACGGCGGGATGGAAGGAAACGTGAATATGGGGGTGGGCCTTCAGTCCATGCACTACCGGGCCGACCAGCTGGGGGCGGACTTCAGGATTATCTCGTCCCGGGATGGCGGCACCTCCGTCATTTTGAGCTGGAAGAAGGGCTAGGGGCAGTGAATGCCTGTTTGCAGAAATCTTGTAAATTTTGTGTATAAATTTTGTTATTATTAGATTGTTTGTAGAAATTTTGCTAATTGCTTGATTTTTGTTTGATAATTTGATATTTTGTTTGTAGAAATTTTATAAAACTGGGAAAACAGATGAATGTGGACGAGTTAACAAACTTGGTCAGGGAGATACAGAGGACAAAGTGCGAACGACAGGAACTTGAAGTCAAGAAGGCGGAGAAAGGTACACCCAGGCGTTTGTACGATACATTTTCCAGTTTTGCGAACCAGCGCGGTGGTGGAACGATTATTTTTGGAATTGATGAGAGTCAGGGCTTTACTTTAACCGGCGTTCAAAATCCGCAGGATTTACAGAAAGATGTCACGAACCAGGCCATGCAGATGGAACCGGTCGTGCGGCCTGTTTTCACGATTGCCGAGGTTGACGGAAAAGTCATCGTCAGTGCGGAAATTGCCGAATGCGATGACTTTGACAAACCGTGCTATTATCGAGGTGTCGGCAAGATGAAAGGTTCCTATGTCCGTGTCGGCGATGCCGACATTCCGATGACCGATTATGAGGTTTACAGTTACGAGGTTTTCAAGCGGAAGATTCAGGACGAGCTTCGTCTGGTTGAAAGGGCGGGGAAGGATTCATTTGACCAGGACCGGCTCGGCGAATACTTTTCCGCATTGCGGAGGGCAAAACCCCTCCTGTCTCATCAAAGTGAGGAAAAAATCCTTCAGTTGCAGGGAATCACCGAAAAGGGGATTCCGACTTTGGCGGGAATCATGCTGTTTGGTGAGTACCCGCAGGCTTATTTCCCTCAGCTTTCCGTGACAGCCGTTTTAGTTGATGGATATGAAATAGGGGACAGCCTTGCTGATACGGCGCGGTTCATTGACAACCAAAGGTTTGAGGGACCCATTCCTCGTATGCTTGAAGATTCCTTGGCTTTTGTCCGCAGAAATACAAAAACAGCGACCGTTATAAACGCAGACGGAAAACGTTCCGACAGGGACGAGTATCCGATGCTTGCCGTGCGTGAGATTATCCTGAACGCCTTGATTCACCGGGATTACAGTCTGCACACGGAGAATTCACCGGTTCGGATACTGATTTTCAAGAACAGGATGGAAGTTGAGAATCCCGGCGGCCTGTATGGACGTATGACGGTAGAGGAACTTGGAAAGACTGCCGGTGATACGAGGAATCCGTTTATCGCTGGGGTATTGGAAGTCCTTAAAATCACGGAGAACCGTTTTTCTGGAATTCCGACAATCAAAAGCGAGATGGAAAAAGCCGGGCTTCAAAGTCCGGTGTTCTCAAGTCTGCGGGGAAGGTTCAAGGTTACCCTTTACAACAGGGCTTCCGATTCCGGTAATGTTCCGAATGAAGCTTCGGGTGAAACTTTCATATCATTGCTTGATTTCTGCGCCGTTCCCCGGAGCCGGGAGGAAATCGCTGCCTTTGTGGGGGTAAAGACGGTTTTCTATGCCGTAGAGCATTACATAAAACCGCTTCTCCTTTCCGGGAAGCTTCGCATGACGATACCTGAAAAGCCCAAAAGCAAGCTGCAGCGGTACGTGAGAAAGGGGTAGGGCAGCATGTGCCTGCTACGAGGCATCCGGACGGGTTTATATCTGCGCTGTCCGCCAGCTGAAGAACAAGGCCGCCCGGACATAAATTCTTTGCATCCTTGGTTTTAGTAGTTATATCTTGTACCGGGCTACAGGCTTTTTCAATACCGCCATCCATTTATCTTGGACAGCAGTGTTGAATTATATGTACTCTAAGTCCAAGCGTAAAGGACAGTTTCAGATAATGAGTTTGAATGATGACGTATAGCAAGTTTTGCATATGGCATCATTTGGTGAACTAAGAGCGGCACGGAGTAGAAATCGACTGCGTTGTGATAAATACATATTGCGAGGCATGGGTTGTGTTTTTTTATGGTTTTCTCTGCACCGAGCAACATCTTATACTCATAGCTTTCGATGTCTGCTTTCAAGAAGCCTATGTGCTCATCGATGGTATCATCAATAATGTCATCGATTGCAACAATCTTTATATTAGTTCCACCAGTTGTGTTTTCCGTGCTGATTTTCGATCCGAGCCCGTTGTTTGCGGCATATCCCTGTACTACCCCTTCTGAGGACTGGTCGCTTACTCCATACGGCAAGAGCCTGATGTTCTTATCTGACAGGTTCCATTCATTTCTTAATCTCTCAGCCCTGTGCTGCATTGCACGGAAATTGTTCGGATCAGGTTCAAAGCAGATTATCTTGCTTACAACTCCGTCCTTATTCCAGATGTATTGTTCCATACTGTCCCCAACGTATGCACCACAATCTATGAATGTGTGGCCAGTATCTGCATTTGTGAAATCTGTCCAACAAAAATATTGGTTTGGAGTAATGAGGTCATAATCAGGATATTCTCCTTTTAGTCGGCACCAGAGGATGTTTGCATAGATATCTTTTGACTTCTGATCGTAGAGCATATCATAGACATCAAGTACTTCTCCTGCATGTTTTTTTAGTATTGCTTCCTCAAGAAGACAGTGTTGCATCCCAAGGAGATTCAGCTGTTCTTTCATTTCACGGATGTAGCGAGGTTGTGGAGTGCATATCAAAATGAATGCGTCCTTTATGTCCTTCAGACTTTCTGGACTTGAGCAATCTTTTTCAAAAATTTTTGATTGCCATTGTGTTGGATTATTTGTGCAGTATCCTATGATTTTATCATAGAGACCTTCTCTTAATAGTCCTTCTTGATACAGTAAGGTGGTATTACCCCCCCCATTATATATAGGGAGGTATTGTATAGAGATGGTATGTCGTTTTCTAAAAGTTCGACAAGTTGTTTTCTTGAAAAGTTTTTCATAAGACTGTTCCTCTTTATTTTTTTTTGTAAAGCTGGTGTGCTTCACTTTGGTTAAAATGTATTCAATCCTTGCAATCCTCGCTGTGTAAATCGGATGTTTGCGTCATTATTGTGTTTTGAGATATTCATGTAGCTTCTGAACATCTGTAAACACTGCGTCGCAGATTGCAAGCTCCTCTTTTGTTCCTGTTCCCCACAGGACACCGATGGCCGGAATACCAGCCTCTTTCGCGGCGATAGCGTCAGTTTTCATGTCCCCGATTCCGACAAAGCGTGACCCCTTGTAGGGAGCCATGCAGATTGAAAACAATTCGGTCTTCGTCTTCTTTTTGTCGTCCGGGCTTGTCATAAAAGAATATGGCGTTACGACCGAAAGAAAAAAAAGCTTCCAGCCGAGTTTTTCCAGAATCCTTCCTGTCGCAAGGTCCGGCTTGTTCGTCACGATGTGATGGACAATATTTCTG
>JAFSSU010000021.1 GCA_017450845.1 Treponema sp. | reverse complement strand
CTCCGGGAAGATATAGTCCAGCGTGGTCGACTTGCCCACTTGCCGGGGGCCGTACACGACGATGCAGGGGAACGAGTTTCCCAGTCCGATAATCGTGTTTTCTATGGAACGCCGTATGTACATGCCTGCCTCCGTGATTTTTCCGATGAAAATGGGAGTCGGCTCCCGTTTTCATCGCACTTTTCCAGTATAGGGGCTGTCGAGGAATTTGTAAAGCCCGCTTTCAGGTTCCCTGCTGATGGCGGCATAATGTGCCCGCAGGAATCTCTGTCATGCCTCGCTGGAATTCAACGCGTTCCTGTGCTATCCTGTCCCTTATGAACATTTGCCTTTTTGCCCCTGAAGAACTGAACGCTCCCCTTGACCTGCGCAACGGGCGGGCCGAGCACCTGCTGACCGTCCTTCACAAGAAGGAGGGGGACAGCTTTGCCGCCGGGATAATTGACGGCGCGGCGGGGACTGCCCGCATCGAGCGGATTGACGCCCGACAGATGACCGCCCCGAACGGCAAGGCCTACAAGGGCGGGTCGCTGACATTCTCGTTCGTGCCCGGCGGGGACGGCAAGCCCCTCTACCCCCTCACGATGCTGATAGGCTTTCCCCGCCCCATCCAGCTCAAGCGGCTCCTGCGCGACATAGCGGGGCTCGGGGTCTCCTCCGTCTGCCTGTGCGGTACGGACCTGGTGGAGAAGTCCTACCTCAAGTCCGCCCTTTATGACGAGGGGGAGTGCCGCAAGATGCTCCTGGAGGGGACGGTGCAGGCGGCGAGCACCCACGTTCCCCGCGTGATAATCCGCCCCGACCTGGACTCCGCCCTGGAATGGGTCGCGGGGGAGGCCGGGGAGTACGAGCGGACGATCAGGCTTGCGATGGACAACGTGAGCGCGGAGGACCGCCTTTCGTTCTACCTGAACGGCATCAAGGAAGTGTTCTGGTGGCCCAGGGTCCTCACGGTCTCCGCGATAGGGAGCGAGCGGGGCTGGACTGACAGGGAGAGGAGCCTGCTCTCCGGGGCGGGCTTCCGCCTGCTCAGCATGGGGAAGCGGGTCCTGAGGACGGAGACCGCGGCGACCGTCTCGGCGAGCCTCATCCTCTCGGCGATGGGCTGCTTGTAGGCGGCCCGGGCCCGCCTAGCTGATGTCAAGGAGCCTGCGCTTGAGCTCCCTGGGGTTCAGGGGCTTGGTCAGGTAGTCGTCCACGCCCGCGTTGTATGCCCGCTGCCTCGCGTCCTCGAACGCGTCGGCGGTCATCGCGATGATCGGGATGACCTTCGCGTCGTCCCGCTTGAGCGCGCGGATTCTCTTGGTCGCCTCGTAGCCGTCCATGAAGGGCATCTGGATGTCCATCAGGATGACCGAGTACTCCTTGGGCTTGGAGAAGGCGAACATCTCCACCGCCTCCTTGCCGTTCTCCGCATGGTCCACCTCGCAGCCGAACATGTCCAGTATGGTCATGGCTATGTCCACGTTGATCGGGTTGTCCTCGGCGAGAAGGACCTTGCCCGGAAGCCTTATCTGCGCGTCCTCGTTCTGTTTCTCGTAGTCCGCGTCCTTCTTGTCGGCTTCCAGCATCTGCTCTTCGGTCTGGAACTCGCAGGGAATCTCCACGTTTATGGTGGTCCCCACGCCCAGCGCGCTCTCGACCGTCAGGCTTCCGCCCATCAGGTCCACCATGCGCTTGACGATCGCGAGCCCCAGGCCCGTCCCGGTGATGCCCTTGGGCCGCTGGGAGTTGTCGTACTCCTGGGAGAACTCCTCGAACATGTGCTTCTGGAATTCCTCGCTCATGCCGATTCCGGTGTCCTTGACCTCGAAGGCGAGGACGAAGCCGCCGTCATCGGTCCTGCGGCTCTTGGAGGTGAACGTCACCTCCCCGCATTCCGGCGTGTACTTGACCGCGTTGGACAGGAGGTTCAGCGTTATCTGGTTCAGGCGGATCCTGTCGATGACGGCCGCGCCGCCGTAGCCCTCCTTCATGTCGTTGATCTGCCAGTGCAGGCCCTTGTTCAGGCACATCGGCTCTATGATGTTCTTGAGACCGTCTATGTATTCCCTGTAGGGGTAGGGCTCGGGGGAGAGCTTTATCTGCCCCTTGTCCACCTTGGAGATGTCCAGCACGTCGTTTATCAGCGAGAGCAGGAACTTGTTGCTCGTCTCTATCTGCTCCAGGTCGTGCAACAGCTTCTCTTTGTTGTCCGCGTCCTTTTTGGCGAACTGGGTCAGGTTCTGGATGGCCCCGATGGGGGTGCGGATGTCGTGGCTGATGCGGGAGACGAACTCGCTCTTGGCCTTGTTCGCGCTCTCCGCCTTGGACAGGGCCTCCTTCAGGGCCTCCTTCTGCGCCATCTCCCTGTCGCACTGCCGCGTCACGTCGGAGACGCAGACGATGATGCCCGAGCACGCCTCGTCGATGTAGAAGAAGCGCAGCATCTTGTAGCTGTTGCGGACCTTGCCGTCGTCCTTCATCTCCAGGTAAGGGGTCTGGTAGACATACTGCTCCTGCCCCTCCATCTCCCGCATTACCGTCTCCAGCTTGACCGCCTCGATGAAGCTCGCCTGGTCCAGCTCCGGTATGTAGCGGGTGGCGACGGTGCCGCGCATGTACTCGTCGTAGGACATCCCGCTGTCCGCGATTATCTCCTTCTTGACGATGAAGTTGCGGAAGTTCCCTTCGGGCAGGTCAATGATTCCTATCCTCTCGTAGACGGAGTTGATGACGCTGCCTATGAGGAGCTGCTCGTTCTTCTGCTTGGAGATGTTGTAGGCGTAGAAGAACATCTCCACGTGCTTGTTGTCCGGCGACTCGAACATCTTGGCCACGCCCTGCACCCATGACATCTGGGAGCCGACCTTGCCTATCTTGTAGTCATAGGTGCTTATCCTGCTGCCCATCGAGAAGCTCTGCAGCATCTTCTCCCGGTTCAGCACCTCCCTGGCGGGCTTCCCGTTCTCTATGAGGAATTCCATCCCCTTGCCGCTCAGGGTCGCCTCGCTGTAGCTGGTCCCGATGAGGGCCGGCATGTAGGGCTTGCAGTCCAGTATCTCGTCGGTCGTCAGGTCCACCCTGACCCGCAGCACCATGTCCTGCCCCTGGTAGGACGAGAAGAATGCCCGCTCCTGGTTGTAGCCGTCCCTTTTCGCGCTGTCCTCCGTCAGGTCCTGCGCCGCCCCGTAGCCCTTGATGGCCTTGCCGTAGTCGTCGCAGACGATGAGGTAGTTTATCTTCACCGTGTGCACCCGCAGGTCCCCGTCGGAGCGGAAGTGGAGCTGGGTGCTGACGTTCCTGTTGCCGCGCCGTATGCTGGAGAAGATGTCGTCCAGGGCCTGGGCGTCTTTCTCCGTGCAGTGCTCGCGGGCGTACTGGATGAGGTTCGGGATTTCCTTGGGAATCTTGTGCAGCTCGCCGAAGCGCTTGGTGAAGGGGTTGTCGCTCAGCCTCGCGCTGCCGTCGCTCAGGTTAAGCTCCCAGAGGAAGAGCTCCGCGCTCTCGACCGCGGCCTCGTAGCTGTTGCGCAGTAGCCTCTCGTTCTTCTCCGACTGGCGGAGACGCTGGGTCTGCTTCTTGAGCGCTATGTTCTTGTGCAGCAGCCTGACCCAGAGGGTGTCCAGCATGGAGAGGATGAGGGCCATGAGGAAGCTCGCCGCTATCATGAAGGTCGTCTCGCTCCTGGAGATCCATCCGTGCTGCGGCTCGATGTATATGGACCAGTTCTTGCCGCCGTACTTGAAGAGCTTGGTGACGGGGGACTCGAATTCGCCGATGATGCCGTCGAAAATCAGGTTGTCGGCCCTGTCGTTCATCCATATCTGGTAGGAATAGCCCAGGTCGTTTATCCTCTTTATTCCGGCGGTCTTGAAGAACTGTCCCATGTCTATGACGACGCTGGAGAAGCCCCAGAAGCTCTCCCTCCCGTAATCGTCCGTTATGATGACCGGGGTCCGCAGGACGAGGCTGCTTGCCCCGTTTTTCATGGTGTAGGGACCGCTCATAATGGAGATATGGCTGTCGCGGACCTCGACCGCGTCCTCTTTCTTCGCGTCCTGCGTCAGGATGTTGAAGCCCGTCTCCCCGCTCCCCTCTGGCATGCACAGGCGGGTAATCCCGTCCGGCGCGAGCTGGAGGCTCGCTATCCCGTCTATGTTCTGCAGGTAGTTCTCGGCTATGGCCTCTATGCCCGTGAATATGCCCCGGCGGCCCGAGACGTAGCCGCCGATGCTCTTGGCGGAAAGCATGTAGTTGGAGTAGACGTTCATCAGGCGGCCGATCGCGTTGTCGGCGATGTAGCCCGCGTTCTCCCGGTTCCTGCGGTCAATCCTCATCAGCCCCGCATAGCCCAGCGCGAGCAGGGCCGCGAGGATTGTGAGGAACAGGAGGACGAACCTAAATGCCTTCCTCTTAGAGTTCCGCATCGGCAATTATTCCGTCTATCTCGGCATCCGAGGTCTGGTTGTCGTCCTCGATCAGCCGCATGAAAATCGCCTGCAGGGTGCGCGACCTCTTTGCCGGGTCGCTGATGGACTGTCGGACGGCGCGGCGGATTTCCTCCATGTGCTCGTTTATCTCGCTGATGTTCTGGGGCAGGGCCCCCTCGATGAGCGTCTTGATGAACTGGGAGACGTGCGGGCTCTTGCCGCTGGAGGAGATGCCGCACACCACGTCCCCCCGCTTGATTATGGCGGGGAAGATGAAGTCGCACCTGTTGCGGCTGGATATGTCCTCGACGAGGACGTTCTTTCCCTTGTAGTATTCGTAAATCTCGGCGTTGAGGGCGGCATCCTCAAGGGTGACGATGACGAGCGTGGGGGTGCAGTCCAGCGTCTTGATGAGCTCCAGCGTGGGCTTGGCCTGCACGTACTGCACCTGGCTGGAGTAGGCCCCTATCAGGACTTCCAGGTTCTGCTCTACCGCCTCCGCCACGAGGGTAATCCTCGGCTCGAAGGTCAGGAACGTGGCCATCTCCTGGAATGCTACGCTGCCGCCGCCCAGGACAAGGACTTCTTTATGCTTCAGGTTCACGAAAAGTGGAAAGTACGCCATACTTATCTATCTTATCACACAACGGAGGAATTATCCATAGATTTTTTCGGAA
Source organism: Treponema sp. (assembly GCA_017450845.1). Lineage (GTDB taxonomy): Bacteria > Spirochaetota > Spirochaetia > Treponematales > Treponemataceae > Treponema_D. The sequence goes on along the minus strand of JAFSSU010000021.1, from coordinate 1,748 downwards.
AAGGGGCGCTGCGGGCCAGCTCGCCTTCCTGAAAGAATCGGGAGGCGGCTTCCGGGCGGAAAATCAAGCCGCGAATTCCCGCGTTTCCCCCTTGACTAAAATCCTGCAATTCTTTATCATACTCATACATTTCAGTTCAGGGGCAGCTTTCCAGAGTGACCTTGTTCTGTTCCCATATAATGCGGGGGTGGTGGAATTGGTAGACACGCTAGCTTGAGGTGCTAGTGGCGCGAGCTGTGCCAGTTCAAGTCTGGTCTCCCGCATAAAAAGACTGTAGCGATACAGTCTTTTTTTTTGCCCGAACGGGCAGGGCCGCAAGACAGGGAACCCCGCCGGTGCGCAAGCGTGCGCAGCCATGAAACAGGCGCTTCTGCTTGAATTTCAGTGCAAATGATGTATAATTACAGTAAAATTGCATACAAACGAGGTGATGGCATGGCACAGGCAAGTTTGACGATTCGCATGGACAATTCAGACAAAAAAGCATTCTCGGACATCTGCAAAAGCATGGGGCTTTCCGTTTCCGCAGCATACAATGTCTTTACAAAAGCCGTTATCCGCAACAGGAAAATTCCTTTTGAAGTTGAAGCGCAGGAAGACGATGGGTTCTACAATCCTGCGAATATAAGGCATTTGGAAGAAATAAAAAAACTTGAAGAGCAGGGAAAACTGAAATTTATAACAAAAACGCTTGAAGAACTGGAGGAACTGGCAAAATGAAAGTTTCTTTTGAAGAACAAGCGTGGGAACAGTTTCAGTATTGGCTTGAGCAGGACAAAAAAACTCTCAAAAGAATCAACAAACTGCTCGCGGACATTTCAAGAAACGGCAACTCGGGAATCGGACATCCAGAAGCGCTCAAAGGGAATCTGTCAGGATGGTGGAGCAGGGAAATTGACGAAAAGAATCGTCTTATCTATAGAATTGACGGCGATACTGTAAAGATTTATCAATGCAAGAACCATTATAACGACAAGTAACTTCCTGACGCTGCGATGACCCACGCCGCTTTCAAAGCCATACAGGAATACAAGGATGCCGTCGCCGGCCTGGTGGCATCATGCGCCCCCCTTTCCGCGGAGCTCGTCCGCCTGTCGGAGGAGGCTTCCCGGGACGACACGCCCCCCTACGGCCACGACACGCCCGTCGTATACAACACGGCCTGGGACGGGATACGGGAGGAGGACGAGATAAAGCTGATAGTCGTGGGCGACAACCCCGGGAAGGAGGAGCAGCTTGCCTCAAAACGGGCCTACCTGGTCGGCCAGAGCGGCAGGGTCGCCGAGGGCTTTTTCCGCAGGAACCCCTCCCTCGGCGTGGACTTCCGCGCCAACGCGATGATCACGAACAAGACCCCGATTCACACGGCCAAGACCAAGCACCTGAAATACCTGTCCGCGAAGGGCAGCCCCGCCGTCGCCCGCGCTGTGCGGGAGAGCCAGCTGGAGATGGCCCGCCTGACCGCCCGGCTCCACCAGAAGCTCTTTGCCGAGGGCGGGACCCGCCTGTACGTCGTGGGATACGCGGAGCTGAAGGGCAGGGGAATCTTCCTGGCCTGGCGAGACGAGCTGGCAAAATGTTACCGGCCCTGCCCGGAAGCCTGGGACTCTGTCCTTGCCTTCCAGCACTTCTCGATGAACCGCTTCCTTGTGGATTTGAAGAAATATATGGAAGAAAACCGTGAGGACGATACCGCCCGCGCCCTTGACGCGCTGGGCAGGCGGCACCGCGGGGAAATCTGGGGCGGG
>JAFSSU010000200.1 GCA_017450845.1 Treponema sp. | reverse complement strand
TTCAGCAGCTCGTCTTTTTCTTCTTCCGTAAGCGTCAAATTTCCGTCGTCAATAGGCTGTCCGCCCAGACAGATTTGCGGAACATCACATAACGGCAAGATTCGTTTTTCAATTTCCCTGCCTATGAACATACCCGGCCCGTCGCCAAGGCAGGGCTGTCTCAGCTGCCAGGACAGGGCTGTCTCAGCTGCTAGGACAGGGCTGTCTCAGCTGCTAGGACAGGGCTGTCACAGCTGCTAGGACAGGGCTGTCACAGCTGCCAAGACAGGGCGGCAATGCCGAGGACTTCCTGCTTTGACTCACTCCACGGTCACAGACTTCGCGAGGTTCCGCGGCTTGTCCGGGTCGATCCCGCGGTGTACCGCGCAGTAGTATGCGAAGAGCTGGGAGGGGACTATGGACAGGATCGGGGCGAACGCGCTGTCGCAGTCCGGGATGGGGAAGATCTCGTCCGCGGCGGCCTTGAAGGCCCCCTCCTTGTCCTGCGTGATGACGAGGGTCGCCGCCCCGCGCGTCTTGACCTCCACGATGTTGCTCGCAAGCTTCTCGTACATCTCCTTCTGGGTCGCGGTCGCGACGACGAGGGTCGCCGGGTCCATCAGGGCGATCGGCCCGTGCTTGAGCTCGCCGGCGGCGAACGCCTCCGAGTGCATGTAGGACACTTCCTTGAGCTTGAGGGCGCACTCAAGGCTCGTCGCGCTGTCGAAGAGCCTTCCGATGAAGAAGACCTTGTCCTTGTTGAAGTGGCGGGAGACGAACTTCTGTATCAGGGTCTTGTCGTCCAGCAGCTGCCGCACCTTGTCAGGCAGGGCCGAAAGCTCTTCCAGGAGCCGCCCGTACTCCGCGCCGTCCAGCGTGCCGCGGACGTGGGCGGCCTTGAGCGCGAGCATGTACAGGCAGGCGAGCTGGGTCGTGTAGGCCTTGGTGGAGGCGACCGCTATCTCGGGCCCCGCCCATGTGTACACGATGTCGTCCGCCTCGCGGCTCACGGTGGAGCCGACGCAGTTCGTTATCGCGATGACGTGCACCCCGGCGGACTTGGCCAGGCGCAGGGCGGCCAGCGTGTCGGCGGTCTCGCCGGACTGGCTTATGACGATGAACACGTCGTCCTTGTTCAGTATGGGGTTCCGGTAGCGGAACTCGCTCGCCACGTCCACGACGACCGGGATGCGGGCGAATTTCTCGAAGGCGTACTTGGCGACGACCCCGGCGTGGTATGCCGTGCCGCAGGCGGTGATGACGATGCGGCGGGCGGACTTCCAGAAATCCTCCCCGCCGGCCTATATCTCCTCGAACTTGATGTCCGTTATGCTGCCGTCCGCCCCCTTGACGAAGCGGGGCCGCATCGTGTCGGTCAGGGCCTTGGGCTGCTCGTGGATCTCCTTGAGCATGAAGTGCTCCCATCCGTTCTTCTCGGCGGACGAGACGTCCCAGTCCACGTGGTAGGGGGACTTTATGACCTTGTTGCCCTCCCCGTCAAAGAGGTCCACGTGGTCGGCGTACAGGACGGCCAGCTGCTTCTGGTCCAGGAAGTATACCTCGCGGGTGTAGGGCAGGACGGCTGGCACGTCGCTCGCTATGAAGTTCTCGCCCTCGCCCAGTCCGACGATCAGGGGGCTCTCCTTGCGGGCGGCGATGATGCGGTCGGGGAAGTCCTTGCAGATTACCCCGAGCGCGTAGCTTCCCTCAAGCTTGTCCAGGCTCTTCTGGACGGCGGCGAAGATGTCCCCGTGCTTCTCGTAGTAGTAGTTGACCAGGTGGGCTATGACCTCGGTGTCGGTCTGGCTGCGGAAGACGATACCCTTGCCCTGGAGCCATGACTTGAGCGCGAGGTAGTTCTCGATTATCCCGTTGTGGACCACGGCGATCGTCCCGCTCTCGTTGACCTGCGGGTGGGCGTTCACGTCGCTCGGCTCCCCGTGGGTCGCCCAGCGGGTGTGGCCGATTCCCAGGCTTCCCCTCACGGTCTCCTTGGCAAGCTTCTCCTCCAGGAACTTGATGGCCCCCTTGACCTTGCGGACGAGGATGTCCTTGCCGTCATAGACCGCGATCCCCGCGCTGTCATATCCCCGGTACTCAAGCTTCTTGAGCCCGTCGATCAGGACGGGCGTAGCGTCCTTGACCCCTATGTAACCTACGATTCCGCACATAATATCTTCCCCTCAGCCGGCATGACGACGGCTCGCGGGGGCCTTCCGCCCCCCGCACAAAAACTCAGCGCTGGCTTTACCCCGCTCCTACCGATTCTACCGATTTCATACCAGTTTTTCAATGATGCCGACGATCCTCTGGTCGTAGAGCCCGGCGGACTTCCGCATCTCCCTGACGGCGGCCCTCCCGGACAGGGGGCCCAGGTACCTCCATGACTTGCGCTCGGTCATCGCCGTGAAGTCCTCCGCCGCGCGGACTATGCGGGCGAGCACCGGGATGGCGGCCCCCTTCAGCCCCTCCGGGTAGCCCGACCCGTCCATGTTCTCCTTGCGGCAGGAGCAGGTCCCAATAAAGAACTCCAGGTAGCAGGAGGGGATGAAGTCCAGGTGGTAGATGAACGCCCTGCACTGGTCCCTGAGCATCCTCCTCTCCCTGCCCGTCAGGATCTCGCGGAAGAAGAGCTCGCGCGGCAGGTCCAGCATCCCCGCGTCCGCCACGAGGGCGCAGCAGAAGCAGAGGGCGGCCTGCCCGGCCGTCATCCTGGTACTGACGGCGACCTTGTAGGAGAGCATGGCGATCAGCTTGCTGTTCTCCCGCCTGTTGGTATGGATGTCTATCTCCTCGCCGAGGGCGACGCAGCGGGCGACGAAGGGGGGGCTGCCGAGGGCCGCGTCCGCCTCCGAGAGTATTCTCCCGAACTGCTCCAGGAGCTTCCTGGTGTGCCGCTTCCTCTGTATGTGGGTGACGATTTTCGCCACGAGCAGGAGGAGGACGAAGACGGCGGAGGCCGCGAGGGCGAGGGGCAGGAGGAGCCGCCAGGTCTCCCTGGAGACGGGCACCCGGCGCGGGGTCAGGTTGTCCAGCATGGCGGAGACGAGGGTCCTCAGCTCGGAAAGGAAATCTTCTTCCATAAAACCTGCCTGCCCGGACGGCTAGCTCCGGAAGTTGAACTCGATCAGCTCCGGGTGGTACTCGAAGTGCATGTTGTCCCAGATGGACCACTTGCCGCCCCAGATGAAGCCCTCCGCCTCGAACGCCTCGATGACGGACGCGGGCGGCATCCAGCGGTTCTTCAGGGGAATCAGCATCCAGTCGTCGGGATGCCGCTCCTTGGCCCAGCTCCAGAAGATGTGCTTGCCCCCCTGGCTCTTGGGCAGCAGGTCAAGCGCGATGCCGAGCGAG
>JAFSSU010000199.1 GCA_017450845.1 Treponema sp. | reverse complement strand
GCCGTCGTCCTGCTGTTCGCCCTGCTTTCCGCCATCCTGTCCTCTACGGACACCTGCATCATAAACGCATCGAGCATCTTCGTGAACGACATCCTCAGGAAAAAGAGCGTGGCTCCCGTAAGAATCACGGTGCTCGTGATGGGCCTGCTCGCCCTTGCGCTCGCCCTGCTTGGCAAGGGTGACATACTGGGTCTCCTTACCGGGGCGTATTCGGTATACACGCCGGGGATCATCTTCCCTCTCGCCGTCGCGATATTCGCACATTCCCGCCGGGGGGTCAGGAAGGGGCTGTGGCTCTGTGCCGTGGCCACGGGCGGCATGTTCGGCCTGGCAGGGACATACTTCCCCGCCCCCTTGCAGGCTCTGGGCGTCCCCGCCGGGGCCATGCAGTACCTGACCCTGATCGGGATGGGCCTGTCGCTCGTCCTCTCCCTCCTTTCCGTAAGGACAAAAAAGGCAGAGGAGGCCGGCAAATGACAGGGCAGGACACTCAGGATTTGGCCGGGCTTCCTGACTTCCGGGCAGTTCGAGAGGCTCCGGGAGGCCGGGGTCACAAGCTACCACTCCCAGAACGGCAGGGAGGCCTTCGCGGGCGGGGCCAGCGCGACTATAACCGGCAACATGCTCACCACGTCCGGCTCCACGATACGGAGCGACAGGGAGATGCTGTCCGGCATGGGCAGGATAGTGCCTTAACCCCGGGGCGGGAACTCCACACAGAAAGCACGGGGCCGACCCTTCCCTCATCCCCGCCCCCCGCCCTGAAGGTCATAGGGCGGGGCTTCTTTTTTTCATGATTCCGGCTGAAATTTTATATCGCTTACCACTTGCACTTATAACAAATATACGTTACTATACACTAATCAAACATTTGTTTTACTAACAAAAATATGGGGATTCTATATATTCGACGTGAGGAGAATGAGAATATGACTCTGAAAGAGGTAAAGACCGGGCAGACGGTGACTGTCCAGAAAATCGCAGGAGAGGGTGCCGTCAAGCGGCGCATCATGGACATGGGGATAACGAAGGGGACGGAGATTTATGTCCGCAAGGTCGCCCCCCTGGGAGACCCGGTGGAAGTCACGGTGCGCGGCTACGAGCTGTCCGTCCGCAAGGCGGATGCCGAGATGGTGGAGGTTAAATAAGATGATAAAAATAGCTCTCGCAGGAAACCCTAACGCAGGAAAGACCACGCTCTTCAATGCCCTGACGGGCTCCAACCAGTTCGTCGGAAACTGGCCCGGAGTAACGGTGGAGAAAAAGGAAGGAAAGCTCAAGGGGCATAACGGCGAGGTCGTAATCACGGACCTTCCCGGCATTTACTCCCTTTCCCCCTATACGCTGGAGGAGGTCGTCTCCCGCGACTACCTCGTCAAGGAGCGGCCTGACGCAATCCTGAACATCGTTGACGGAACCAACCTGGAGCGCAACCTCTACCTGACTACCCAGCTCGCGGAGCTCGGCATTCCGATGGTGGTCGCCGTCAACATGATTGATGTCGTCAAGAAGAACGGCGACAAGATTCACATAGACGCGATGCAGGAGGAGCTCGGCTGCCCGGTCGTCGAGATTTCCGCCCTCAAGGGGACGGGCTGCAGCGAGGCGGCGGAGATTGCCGTCAGCAAGGCGAAAGAGAAAAAGCCCATGCTCTACAAGCACCGCTTCGAGGGGTGCGTGGAGCATGCGCTCGCCCACATAGAGGAGGCCGTCGTGCACGACCTGCCCGCCGAGCAGCACCGCTGGTATTCGGTGAAGCTCTTCGAGCGCGACGAGAAGGTCATCAAGGGCCTGGGGGTATCCGCCGACAAGCTTGCCCACATAGAGACGGACATCAAGTCCTGCGAGAAGGAGCTGGACGACGACTCCGAGTCGATCATCACGGCCGAGCGCTACAAGTACATCGAGTCGATCATCAAGAAGTGCCTGACCCAGAAGACCCACCGAAAGCTCAGCACCTCCGACAAGATAGACCACATCGTCACCAACCGCTGGCTTGCGCTGCCGATTTTCGCGCTCGTCATGTGGCTGGTCTACTACGTCTCCATGGTCACGATCGGTACTGCCGCGACTGACTGGGTGAACGACGGGCTCTTCGGGGACGGCTTCCACCTCTTCGGGAGGGGGACTGCCGCGTATGAGGAGGCCGCCGAGGAATACGGCGACACCGCAGCAATCCTTGAGGCATACGAGAACGGAGACGCGACATACGTCGTCATCGATGACGAGACTATGGAAGTCTCCGATCCGATCGAGATTACCGCCGACGCAGTCGCGGAGGCTCAGGCCATGGCGGAGAAATATGGCGAGGAGGGGCCTGATCCTGCGGATTACGGCACCTGGGTTCCCGGTATCCCTGCCCTGATTGAGGGTGGCCTTGACGCTGTCGGGTGCGCGGACTGGCTCAAGGGCCTTATCCTCGATGGTATCGTGGCAGGTGTCGGCGCGGTCCTCGGCTTCGTGCCCCAGATGCTCGTGCTCTTCATCTTCCTTGCCTTCCTTGAGGCTTGCGGATACATGGCCCGCATCGCGTTCATCCTGGACCGCGTGTTCCGCCGCTTCGGACTGTCCGGCAAGTCGTTCATCCCTGTGCTGGTCGGCACCGGCTGCGGCGTTCCCGGAATCATGGCCTGCCGCACGATAGAGAACGAGCGCGACCGCCGCATGACGATCATGATCACGACCTTCATCCCCTGCGGCGCGAAGGTTCCCTTCATCGCCCTGGTCGCGGGCGCGATTTTCGGCGGCTCCGCATGGGTCGCCACTTCGGCCTACTTCATCGGCATCGCGGCGATCATCGTCTCCGGAATCATCCTCAAGAAGACCAAGCCCTTCCTTGGCGATGTCGCTCCTTTCGTCATGGAGCTTCCCGCATACCACTGGCCGACCTTCGTCAACGTCATGCGGTCCATGTGGGAGCGCGGCTGGTCCTTCATCAAGAAGGCCGGCACGATAATCCTTCTTTCCACGATCGTCATCTGGTTCCTGTCCTTCTTCGGATGGACGGAGGAAGGCTTCGGGATGCTCGAGGAAGAGCAGATGGACTCAAGCATCCTCGCGAAGATCGGCGGCCTGATTGCCTGGATTTTCGCTCCCGTCGGATGGGGCAACTGGCAGGCAGCCGTCGCCTCGATTACGGGGCTCGTCGCGAAGGAGAACATCGTCGGCACGATGGGAATCCTCTACGGCGGGGAAGAGACCTGGGCGAACATGGCCGCGGCGTTCACACACCCGGCAGGTATGTCCTTCCTTATCTTCAACCTGCTGTGCGCCCCCTGCTTCGCCGCGATCGGTGCGATCAAGCGCGAGATGAACAGCCCCAAGTGGACTTGGGCGGCAATCGGCTGGCAGTGCGGCTTCGCATACGTCGTGTCCTTTGTGGTCTACCAGTTCGGCAGCATGTTCGCAGGGGCGGGCAACATAGTCGGCTTCGTCTTTGCGGTCGCGGTCGTCCTCGTGGGCGTGTGGGCCCTGTTCAGGAAGCCCAGCAAGGCATAAGGCGAGAGGGGAGGGGATGCCATGTTTTGGTATTCCCTCAAAATACGGTTGTAAATATTTGCGATACTAATAAGAATACAGGAGATGTATATGACAGACGGTAAGAAGATGTTTCTCTGGGGCCTGGCCGCGGGAGTCGCGGCGGCGGCGCTCTTCAGGACGGACACGTTCAGGAAAGGATGCTCAAAGGTCATCGCGGGCGGCATGCAGCTGAAGGACGACGCGAAGGAATACTTTGAGACGATAAAAGAGGATGCCGAGGACATCAAGGCCGAGCAGGACTCCAAGGCGAACTCGTAAGATGGACTTCACCGTAAAGCATTCTTTGCCGGGCCGCATCAGAGTCGGCTATGACAAGACAAAAGTCTTCCGGCGGCAGGCGGCTCTCGCGCACAGTCTGCTTTCGGTCCAGGAAGGGATGACGGACGTGCGGGTCAACTACACGACCGCCTCCTTCCTCATATACTATGACAGCACGAAGCTGTCGGAAAAGCACATAAAGGCATATTTCTTCGCCCTCTCCGGCAAGTACCTGAACAATCAGGAGATGCTTGACAGCGTGGACGAACCTGCTGAGCAGGGGAGCCTGCTCTTTGACCTCGCATGCATGACGGTCTGGCACTACTTCAAGCAGCTGCTCCCCGCCCCTGTGCGCCTGCTGCTCCGGATATACTCGCTCGCGCCGAGAATCCTGAGGGGACTCGGGGTAGCCGCCACGGAAGGCCCATTCAAGTCCGAGGTGCTCGACGCGGCCGCCATATCGATGGCGCTGATTACCGGCGACAAAAAGACAGCATCCAACATCAATTTCCTGCTGAACATCGGCGATACCATAGAGGAGTTCACCAAAAAGAAATCCTACGCGGACCTTGCCGACCGCCTCCTGTCCCAGAACGACCAGGTACAGCTCGTCGAAGGGAACAACGAGCGGACAGTCCCGCTCAAGGCCGTGAAGAAGGGCGACATCATCGCCGTGAGGACGGGGAGCATCATCCCCGTTGACGGCACGGTGCTCCGGGGCGAGGGACTCGTCAACCAGGCTTCCATAACCGGGGAGCCTCTAGCCGTGGAAAAGAGGGAAGGCGGGAGCGTTTTTGCCGGTACCATCGTGCAGGAAGGCGAGCTGTTCGTCGAGGTCCGGGCGACCGGCAGCCAGACGAAAGTCCAGAACATCCTGACGATGATAGACAACTCCCAGCAGCTGAAGGTCTCGTCCCAGGTGCGCTCGGAACGGCTTGCGGATTCCCTCGTCAAGTACAACTTCCTTCTCTCGCTCGCGACTTTCCTGATTACACGCGACATGAGCAAGGTGATGGCGACCCTTATGGTGGACTACTCCTGCGCGATGAAGCTGGTCTCACCCATCGCCGTGCTGAGCGCGATGAAGGAGGCGGCGGAGAACGGGATAGTCGTCAAGGGCGGCAAGTTCCTTGAGGATGCGTCCCGCGCGGACACCGTGGTCTTTGACAAGACCGGGACGCTGACGGCGGCTGCCCCGCACTTGGAGCGCATACGCTGCTTCGGCGGGAGGAGCGAGGAGGAAGTCCTTTCCGTCGCAGCCTGCCTGGAGGAGCACTTTGCCCATCCGATCGCGACGGCCATAGTCAAGGCGGCGGAATCGCGGGGCATCCTGCACCCGGAGCGTCATGCCAAGGTGGAGTATATCGTCGCGCACGGGATTGCGACCACGCTGGACGGAAAGAAGCTCGTCATAGGCAGCCGGCATTTCGTGTTCGACGATGAGAAGGTCGAGAAGCCAGAGGGACTGGAGAAAATACAGAAGGACGCGCTGAAAAACGGCGAGTCCCTCCTATACCTCGCGGAAGAAAAGAGTCTGATAGGAATTTTCTCCATCAATGACCCGGTGCGTGAGAACGCGCCCGGCATCATCAGCAAGCTGCACCGGGGCGGCATACGGAACTGCGTGATGATCACCGGGGACGATGAGGGGGCTGCCAGGAACGCCGCAAGGATTGCGGGGATTGACCACTACATCTCCCGCGCCCTGCCCGAGGACAAGTTCAATTATATAGAAGAACAGAAGAAACAGGGGCACACGGTGATAATGATCGGCGACGGCATCAATGACGCGCCGGCCCTCGCCGCCGCTGACACGGGAATCGCGATGGGCGACTGCGCCGACATAACCGGTGAGACCGCCGACATAATCCTTTCCAGCAAGGACGGGCTTGATGGCCTGTACAAGACCCGCGTCCTGGGGCGCAGGCTTATGGAAAAGATTGAGTCGAACAACCGCGGCATCGTTGCGGTGAACACCAGCTTCATGCTGCTCGGCCTGTTCGGTGCAATCTCGCCCTCGCTCGCGGCTGTCCTGCACAATGCCTCGACCGTCGCGTTCAGCGTCAGCGCGATGCAGCCCGTGCTGACAGGCGATGATTAGGAACAACAAGGGGGTATGGATGCAGTACAACTACTTTCCGGGCAGGCTCCGCTTCCGCGACCCCGTGCTTCGCGACGGCGACATACGGAAAGCCGCGCTGGATGCCGTCAGTATCCTGTGCCCGCAGGCCGAAATCTCCTACAAGGAGAGCACCGCGAGCATACTGGCCGTATATCCTGCCGACTCCGTCAACGTGGAGGAGCTGAAGAAGCTTGTTCCGTACTTGCTGAAAATCGAACCGAAAATCCGCTTCTACACGCCCAAGAAGAAGGGTGATGTTCTGGCGGGTATAGAAGAAATAAAGACCGCAATAAACAGAATGATGAAAGCCTAGGGCACGTATGCCTGCTTTTGTTCTTTTTTTTTGCGGTTCGTGTTAGTCCAAACTAATGAAATGTCTGTATAGATAACTACGGGGGTATGAATTATGAGAAAATTGTCAGAGCTTGCCAAGGATTCCTTCGGCGTGATAGCTTCCGTGAACGGCGACAGCCGCTTTGTCAGCCGGATAACGTCCATAGGACTTACGCCGGGCTGCCGCGTGACGGTCATAAAAAATGAGAAGCGCCGTCCCCTGCTGGTCTACTCCCGCGACACGATGATTGCCCTGAACCGGAATGAATGTGACTGGATTGAAGTCGCGGAGGCTGTCTGATGACTGACAAGAACGAAACGGTCATAGCCCTGCTGGGCCAGCCGAACTCCGGCAAGTCAACCCTGTTCAACGCGCTCACCGGGCTCAAGCAGCACGTGGGCAACTGGCCGGGAAAGACGGTCGAGAAGAAGGAGGGGACTTTCACTCATGCCGGGAAGAGCTACCTTGTCGCCGACCTGCCTGGAACCTACAGCCTTTCCGCCAACTCCGACGAGGAGATTATCACCCGCGACTACATCGCGAGCGGAAAGGCGGACGTCGTGTGCATACTGGCCGACAGCTCGCAGCTGGAGCGAAGCCTGTACATGCTGGCGGACTATGCGGGAATAACCGTGCCATGCTTCCTGCTCCTGAACCTTGCGGATGTCGCAGAAGAGCACGGCAAGCACATTGACCCCGCCGCGCTGGAAAAGAAGCTCGGCATCCCCGTCGTCCTCTTTTCCGCCCCGGACACAAAACGCTATGACGGCTTCTACACCGCGCTGGAGACCGCCGTCAGCAAAAAGACCGTGCTGGACTATTCCGCCCTGGACGAGAAATACGGAAAGATAGGCGATTACTCCGAGATAAAGACGCTCGTCCCGGACGGAGTGATTCCCGGATATTCGGCAAGCTGGCTTGCGGCAAAGGCTGTGGAAGGCGACGCGCCCGTCACGGCGAAGATAAGGAACGCGCTCACGGGCGAGAGGCTCATGCGCTTCAAGAAGGCCGTGGAGAAACAGGAGAAGGGAGTCCTGCTCACGGGCGAGAAGAAGTTCGAGTGGATAGACTACCTGCTTGATGGCACGGTGGAATCCCAAAAGAAGCCCGTGAAGCTGGGCAAATTTGACCGCATGATAACCCACCGATTCTGGGGAAAGAGCGTCGTCGTCCTGACAATCCTGCTGGGACTCATCGCATCCTTCATACCCGCCCTCCCCTTCATGGCTGTGGGAAGCCTTGTCGGTGGCCTGAACGCACCTGTCGCCGCCGCGCTCGCCGGGGCGGGATGCCCTGCCGTCATCACCTCGCTCGTCACCGACGTGCTGATACGCTCGCTCGGTTTCATCATCCAGATGCTGGGCTTCGTCTTCGGCGTGACGCTCGTGTTCGGCCTTTTGGAGGAAGTCGGCGTCATGGCTCGCATTTCCTATGTCTTTGACAACACGATGTCCAAGCTGGGGCTTCAGGGAAAGTCGGTCATGCCCTTCCTGGTCAGCTTCGGCTGCACGATGGGCGGTGCCGCCGGTGCCAGGGTCATAGACAACTGGGGGCAGAAAGTCCTGACCATCGCGCTCGCCTGGGCCATTCCCTGCGGGGCGGCATGGTCCATCGTCCCCATGCTCTCCACCGTATGGTTCGGTGCGGCCGCCCCGCTCATCATCGTCGCGATACTCGCGGTGATGGTAGTCCACATGTGGATCACGTCAAAGGTCTTCGGCCGCTCGCTCGTCAAGCCGGAGGACCGCTGCGGCATGATAATGGAGCTGCCCCCCTACCACAAGCCCAAGTGGGCCAGCCTCTTCCGCTACGTCCTGGGACGGACAAGGGACACCTTCTTCCGCGTCCTCAAGGTCGTGCTTCTGGTCGCATTCATCTTCTGGCTGCTTTCGTTCTCGTTCACGGGCAAAATCGAAGGCTCCATCCTGTACAAGGCCGGAAAGGCCATTGAGCCGGTCACGAGAATCTTTGGCCTGGGCTGGCAGACCTTCATGGCCTTCATCGCCTCCTCCGTCGGAAAGGAAGGCGCGGCCGGAGTCCTGAGCACGATTTTCACGAGCGGCGGGGCCGTCACGATCGGCACGGTGATGGGAGAGGCGAAGGCCGCGAACCTGAACGAGCTGCTCGTTGCCAATGTCGCGCGCCCCGAAGCCCTCGCATTCATCTTTGCGATTACCTTCAACATGCCCTGCATCGTCGCCCTCGCCGCGACATACCAGGAGACGCACTCCGCCAAGTGGACGGCCATCATCGCCGTGTACTACACGGTCGGGGCCCTGCTCCTTGCCTGCGCCGCATACCACATAGGGCTTCTCATCTGGTAAGCGGAAGGGACTGGCGACAGAATGGAAAAACTGCTCTCGCTGCTGAAAGACGGGCGGTCCCGCCCGCTGGAGATGATAGCCTCAGACTTGGGGACAAGCGTTGAGGACGTGCGTCGCAAAATAGAATTCCTTGAGCGGTCCGGGATAATCCGCAGACTTCCTTCCGCCGGCGGCGCTCATGGCGGCAGCTGTGGCGCGGCATCGTGCTCTGGCTGCAGCGGCTGTCACCATGCAGAATCCGCTTCTTCTTCCGGCCAGTCATCTTGCGGGGGCTGCATGCCGGAAGGAGGCTTCAGGAACATGGGCACGGTATGGGAGGTCGTAGGCTAAATGGGAACGCTCGTTATCTGTTTCTTGCTTGCAGTGGTATGCGTCTTGTCTGTCCGCAGCGTGATAAAACGCATAAAGTACGGCTCCTCATGCTGCGGAACGCACGACCCCCTGCCCAAGAAAATCCGCGTCTCCGACAGGGACGCATCTCATTATCCCTGCTGTTACAGGCTCACGGTTGACGGCATGCATTGTTCAAATTGCGTCCGCCACGTGGAGAACGCGCTCAATTCCCTGCCGGGGGTATGGGCGACTGTCAGCCTAGCGGAAAAATCCGTGCTTGTGCGCTCAAAAAGCCCTCTGGAAGAGGACGGGCTCTCGCGCACTGTCTCGGAGGCAGGGTATACGCTGATGGACTTCTCGCAGTGTGTGTAAGGAAACAAAAGGGCACACGGAAATACCGCGCCTGCGGTTTTTCAATGTCCATAACAGGAGATGCAGTTTCAAAAGTCCAGATGGACTTTTGAAACTGGACAAAATTAATCTGCGAGGGCCGCAACGGCGCAGAATGCGCCAGTGAGGCCCTCGTGAGCCAGTGCAAAAGTGACCGACTTTTGCAACTGGCTCAGGAGTATACTATGGATTTAAAACTTGGTGATGTACAGACGACGGCCCTCATACCCGTCGCGGTGAAGGCCAATGAGAGCCTGAGGAAAAACGCCCGCATCTACGATGATGTCGCGGTGCAGATTGTCAGGACGCTGGGCCTGGACACGAAGCCCTACGACAAATTCATGTCGCACGAGGGAGTGATAGCGCGGACGGTCATGCTGGACCGCATGGTGAAGGAATTCGTCGCCGGCAATCCCGATGCAGTCATCGTGAACTTGGGCGCGGGCTTTGACAACCGCTTTGCCCGCGTGGACAACGGCAGGATTCTCTGGTTCGACATTGACCTGCCGGACTCCATCGAGCTGCGGCGGAAGGTGTTCAAGGAGCGCGACCGCGTCACGATGGTCGCAGGGAGCGTACTTGATGATGTCTGGTGCGCCAAGGTCAAGTCCGGAATTCCCACTGCGGGCAGGAAAGTCCTCTTCCTTGCCGAGGGGCTTTTCATGTACTTCACGCTGGATGAGATAAAGACGATTCTTTCTATCCTGAAAAACAACTTCCCCGGCGCGACGCTGATTGCCGAGCAGAACAACCCGATGATGGTGAAGAACCAGAAATATCACGATACCGTAAAGAACACGAACGCAGTGTTCAAGAGCGGGACCTGGTCGGGGCAGGAAATAGCTGATCTGGTCAGCGGCATCCGCTTTGTAGAGGAGCACAGCTTCAACGAGGAGATGCGGAAGCACTCCTTCGGGGGCTGGCTCTTCGCGACCCTCCTTCCCAAGATGAACGACCGCTGGGCACGCTTCGAGTGGTAGGAATCCGGAATCAGCCTTCGGAGAACAGCAGCAGGAATGCGCTTATCACGACAAGCACCGAGCCGCAGTTGTGGAAGAGCGCACCCCACACGGTGTTCAGGACTCCCGTGACGGCAAGGAAAACCGCGGCGAAATTCAGGAGCATGGAGATGCAAAGGTTCAGCGTTATGCGCCTCTGGGTCTTCCTTGCAATCCTGAACAGGTAAGGCACGGCATCCAGATTGTCGTGGACTATGACCGCATCCGCGCTCTCTATCGCCACGTCGCTCCCGATCCCGCCCATCGCGATTCCCGCGAACGCGCTCCGTAAGGCCAGTGAGTCATTGACGCCGTCGCCGAACATAGCGACCTTGTGCCCTTCGGACTCCTGCTTCTTTATGAAGCGCATCTTGTCCTCGGGCGAGCAGCCGGCGACAAAATCATCCACGCCGAGCGTCTCCGCCACAATGCGGGCGACATTCTCGTTGTCGCCCGTAAGCATTGCGCTACGTATGCCGAGCGACTTCAGGTCCGCCATCATGCCGCGGGCTCCCTCCTTCACGGCATCCTGAATGTGTATGATTCCAAGGAGCTTCTCCCCCTCATGCACGCCGACAAGCGAGCTGCCTTCCGTTCCGCCGCTGACCTTTCCCACGAAGTAATGCTTTTCCCCGATGTCAAAGCTAATTCCGCTCCCCGCGGCAGTCGTATGGTTTTCAATCTCATACAGGCCGTTCTTGTTGTAATCCACGATTGCCCTGGCAAAGGGATGGGTCGATTCCGATTCCCCTGACGCGGCTATTCTGACAATCTCTGCGCTCTCCACGTCAGAAAGGCTTTCCACCTTCACTACGACGGGCTTGCCTTTGGTGAGCGTTCCGGTCTTGTCAAAGACCGCGACGCTGGCCCCGGCCATCCGCTCCAGGGCCTCTCCCGACTGGATGAGAACGCCGTGCCTGGACGCGTTTCCTATTCCCGCGGAGATTGCCGTAGGGGTCGCCAGCACGAACGCGCACGGACAGAAGACGACAAGGACCGTCACTGCCCGCTCGAATCCGAGCCAGGCATCCCCGCTCGCCCTTCCAATCACGATGCCGGCAATAATCGCCGTGGCAAGGGAGATGACCACAAGCCAGGCCGCCCACACGTTCGCCTTTCTGACAATCCTTGCTTTCTGCGCGTCGGCGGACTCCGCCAGCCGTATCATCCTTTGCAGGGAGCTGTCTTCCGCGGATTTCATGGCCTCAATCAGGATAACCCCGCTCTGGTTTATCGTTCCGCTCATAACAAGGTCTCCGGCGTTCTTCTCCGCTGGCACGGACTCGCCGGTCATCGCGCTCTGGTCAACGCTCGTGCAGCCCCTGATGATTTTGCCGTCAACGGGCACAGCCTCTCCCGCCAGCACCTGGATGATGTCTCCTTGCCTGACCTGCGCCGCATCAACGATTCGTACAAGTCCGCCCTCATAGAGGTTGGCCTTTTGCGGGCTGAGCTTTATGAGCCTGGAGATGCCTTTCTTTGCCCGCTCCGAAGTGAAGTCCTCAAGGATGGAGCCGACCTGCATGATGAAGGCTACCTCCCCCGCTGCAAAGAATTCTTTCAGGATGAGCGAGCCTATGAGGGCAAGGGCAACGAGCACGTCCGCCGTTATGTCGTAGTCCCGCACAAGCCCGACAATCGCGCCAAGGACAATCGGAACGCCGCACAAAACAATCGCGGCCCAGGCGGGATCACAACGGGCGGCCAGGCTGGCATTCCCGGTCCACCCCAAAAGCAAGGACACGAAAAGACATGCGCCTGATATGACCACGAAGACAAGACGGAGCCTGTCACCGTTCTTTTGGTACCATGTGGAAATATTCTCCATAGAAAGCTACCCTCTCTTCAAAAAGTATGATACAATACATCCAGAAGCGGACACACCGTCCGCCTGAAACTATATCCGCATCCGGCGGGCATGTTAAGAACAGCAGGCGGAACTTGTTCGGAAGCGGATAAAAATATGAATTTGTTCGGAAACGCTATGGACAGGCGGGTAGAGAAAACACGGAAGGCAATCATAGATTCGCTCAGCTTCCTCATGAGCAAGAAGGAGTATCAGGGCATCACGGTCGCTGATATAATCAAGAAAGCGAACGTGGGACGCTCGACGTTCTACGAGAACTTCCAGAACAAGGATGAGGTCCTCGACGAGATTTTTGAGAACCTCATCTATCATGTCTTCAGCGAGATTGAGCACACGGACGGTCACGCGTTCCAGAACAACCTGAAAGGCGAGATAACGCACATGTACATCCATATACGTGACAATGAGGGAAAGGCAAAGACATTCCTTCTGGGAAAATCAGCTGAGGTCTTCTACAAGAGGATGGGAGAGAAGGTCGCCCTGATTTGCGACAAAAAACTCAACGGGAGCGACAGGCTTCCCCCGGAGCTGGCTCATTCGCATATCGCGTCAACTTTCAGCGATGTGCTGAAATACTGGTCGGGCAGGAAATTTGCTGACAGCCCTGAGCAGGTGGCCGGATATTTCATGCTGCTCGCGGAGGAAATCCTGGCAAAAGCATAGTCCCCAAGGCCCTGAACCGCCCGGTTTGCAGGCCCTGAACCGCCCGGTTTGCAGGCCCTGAACCGCCCGGTTTGCAGGCCCTGAACCGCCCGGTTTGCAGACCCTGAACAGTACGGTTTGCAGACCCTGAACCGTACGGTTTGCAGGCCCTGAACAGTACGGTTTGCAGACCCTGAACAGTACGGTTTGCGGACTACCAACAAGCCAAGCGGTCGTATTGACGGCTGCCGTCCCTGCCTGTATACTATAT
>JAFSSU010000020.1 GCA_017450845.1 Treponema sp. | reverse complement strand
TCCACGAAGTCCGCGTCCCCGGCGGTCTCCGCCTCCTCCCGAAGGTTATGGTTCACCGTGACGGCAAGCAGACGGGCGGACGGCGGCAGGACATGCGAGAGGGCGGTCACGAGCGAGACGGAGTCGGCCCCGCCGCTCACGGCCGCACCGAGCGTCAGGGGAGAGGACAAGTCCACGCCGCAGGAGGCAAGCCCCTCCGCGACGCGGGAATCAAACAGATCGACGAAAGACAAGGCCATAAAAAAAAGCCGGCGAGCTGCCGGCTTCATAAGCTGCGGTTCAGTGCGTCCGCCTACTTGCGGGGCGGTGCGATGGTGACGACCAGGTCGTTCGGGTTGGAAAGAATCGTCAGCTTGTCGCTCAGACCGAGGTCCTTGACCGTAAACTTCTGCCCGATCTCGACCTTGGATATGTCGGCGACGATGGACTGGGGCATATCGGCGGGAAGGGCCTTCAGCTTGACATCCGGGACATGCTTGACAAGGAAGCCGCCCTTGAGGACTCCGGCGGGGGTGCCGGTATAATGAATCTTCAGGCGGGCGACGATGGGCTTCTGGCCGCTGACGATGTGGAAGTCGGCGTGAAGGTTCTTGTCAGTGAGGATGTCATACTCGGTGTCCTGGATGTAAGCCTGATGCTCCTGCCCCTCGATGACGAGCTTGACGAGCGTCGTCTTGGTGATGCTGCGCCAGGCCTTGGAGAACTCGTTGGCATCGATATCAAGCATCGTGGACTCGCCCTTCTCGTTGTAAGCGACCGCAGGGATGCGGCCGGTGGCGCGGAGAGCCTTGGCGGCCTTCTTTCCCGTTTCCTTGCGGATTTTTGCATTAATCACGAATTGTTCCATAATAAAAAAACTCCTTAAAAATTCCCCTGCTACAGGTACTTAGCTGGGACGGCAGGATTCGAACCTGCGGAATGACGGCACCAAAAGCCGTTGTCTTACCACTTGACGACGTCCCAAAAATATGTATGCGCAGGCTAGTGCCCACAAAAAATACCGAACACGGTCGAACCGGAACCGGACATATCCGCGAAGGAAGCCCCCGCCCCCCTCATGTCCCGGATGGCAGCGGCTATCGCCTCATGCCGCGACGAAACCGGAATCGTAAAGTCGTTGACGAACCTCCAGTCCACCGGATCTTTCCCCCACTCAGCCTCCCAGGCCTTTTTCCCTCGGAAGGCGTTGTGCCGGACTTCCCCCCGGCCGATCGACTCGTCAAGCCATGCGTATGCCTCTTTGGTCGAGACAGGAACGCCCGGCAAAGCAAGGCGGACATCCAGATTCCTCGGCTGCAGGGCCTCGACCTTCTCGCCCCTCCCCGTCACGTATGCGGCGTAGGGCTTTCCCTCCCCCGCCTCGCACAGGGCGTGCATAAAGAAGGGTACGTCGCTCCCTACCGAAAGGGCAAGCTCGTACAGCTGCGAAGCCACTAAATGCGTACGGAACAAGCTGTCAATGGATTGAATAAAAGATGCAGCATCACTGGATCCGCCCCCCAATCCACCGCCGGAAGGAATCCTTTTGTCCACGGTCACGCGGACGCTGGACCCGATGCCGGTCAGCACGCAGAAAGCTTTGTATGCGGCAGTGAAAGTATTCTGCGCGGGCAGAAGCATTGAAGGGCACTCAACCAGACATTCCCCCTCCCCGTCTGCAATCGAGACGGAAAGCGTGTCATGCAAGGAAACGGTCGTAAAGACCCCCTCTATGTCATGGTAGCCGTCAGCCCTTCTCGGAAAGACGCTCAACCCGACGTTTATCTTCGCCGGTGCCGAGGCAACGACACTGTCAGCCATACGGAAGAACTATAGCACAGAAAGGGAATTTCAGTCAATATGTCAACGCAAGCTCGCCAGCTCAATCAGGTTGGGACTGCTCGTCGCGCCCTCCAGCTTGGCATACTGCTCCATGAGCTTCCGCTGCTCCGAATTGATTTTTGTCGGGAGCTGCACCATCACCTTGACGTAAAGGTCGCCCTTGCGTGACGTGCCGGAGACAGGAACACCCTCGTTCTTTATGCGGAAGAGCTTGCCGTGAGTCGTGCCCGAAGGAATCTTGAGCGTGATGCGGCGGTTGTCCAAGGTCGGGACGTTTATGTCCGCCCCAAGGACGGCCTGGGAAAGGCTGATTGGAATGGCGCAGTAGAGGTCGCTCTCGCTGCGCTCAAAGCAACGGTCCGAACGGACGTGGACGACAATGATGAGGTCGCCCGGCCTGCCGCCGTTCGAGCCCGCATCACCCTGCTTGGGTATCGTTATCCGCTTGCCGTCATCGACACCGGCGGGAATCGTGATCGTGACGATGGAATCCTTCTCCTCGGTCCCGCTGCCACGGCAGAATTTACAAGGATGGTCGATTATCGTTCCTTTGCCGCCGCAGGTCGGGCAAGTCTGCTGCACCTGGAAGAAGCCGGAGCTGCGCCTCACCTGCCCCATACCGCCGCAGGTAGAGCAGGTCTTCGTGCTGGAGCCAGGCTCACCGCCCGTACCCTTGCAGTGGGAGCAGGTTACGCGGTGCGAGAAGCGGATGTCTTTCTTGATGCCGAACACCGCATCCTTGAAATCCAGCTCCAGGTCATAGCGCAGGCTCTGGCCGTCGTTGTTGCTGCGGGAACGTGACGAACCGAAGCCGCCGAAGCCGCCGCCCCCGAAGAGGTTCTCGAAGATGTCCCCGAAGGCCCCGGAACCGAAGATATCCTGGAAATCGTGGAAGGCATGGCTGTAGCCCTGCCCGCCACCGCCACCCATGCCCTCCAGGCCGGCAAAGCCGTACTGGTCATAGACAGGCCTCTTCTGGTCATCGCTCAGGACTTCATACGCCTCGGTCGCCTCCTTGAACTTCTCCTCGGCTTCCTTGTTGCCGGGGTTGCGGTCAGGGTGGTACTTTATGGCGAGCTTCCTGTAGGCCTTCTTTATAGCCTCTTTGTCCGCGCTCTTGTCCAGTCCAAGAACCTCATAATAGTCACGTTTGTCAGCCATTTCCAATATTCCCCTACATATACGAATTCCCCGCAGGACAACACCGGCAGAGCGGCGGCATCCGCGGGGAAATCTCTCAGACTATATCTTTTTATTTCTGGTCGTCGTGGACCTCGTACTCTACGTCGTCCGCAGACCCCTTGTCGAAGCCCGACGCAGAGGAAGAAGAAGCCCCGCTTCCAGCGTTGCCGCCAGCAGCTCCCTGAGGACCAGCACCAGCACCAGCCTGTCCGGCAGCGGCCTGGGCCTTGTACAGCTCCTCGGCAATCTTGTAGCTGGCCTGCTTGAGGGCCTCGGTCTTGGACTTGATGTCCTCGGTGTTGTCACCCTTCAGGGCTTCCTTGAGGGCACTCACCGCACTCTCAATCTTGGCCTTGTCGTCAGCGGAGACCTTGTCGCCCATCTCCTTGAGGGTCTTCTCGGTCTGGTAGACCAGGCTGTCGCCCTCGTTCTTGGCATCGACGGCCTCCCTCTTCTTCTTGTCGTCAGCGGCGTTGGCCTCGGCATCCTTCACCATCCGGTCAATCTCCTCCTTGCTCAGGCCGGAAGAAGACGTGATCTGGATATGCTGCTCCTTGCCCGTGCCCTGATCCTTCGCGGAGACGTGGACGATTCCGTTCGCGTCGATGTCGAAGGTGACCTCAATCTGCGGAACTCCGCGCGGTGCCGGGGGAATGCCGTCCAGGTTGAAGTTGCCGAGCGTACGGTTCTGGCTCGCCATCTCGCGCTCGCCCTGCAGGACGTGGATCGTGACGGCAGTCTGACCGTCGGCGGCGGTGGAGAACACCTGGCTCTTCTTGGTCGGAATCGTCGTGTTGCGGTTGATCAGGCGGGTGAACACGCCACCCATCGTCTCAATTCCGAGCGAAAGCGGCGTAACGTCCAGAAGGACCATGTCCTTGACGTCACCCTTGAGGACTCCGCCCTGGATGGCGGCACCGATGGCGACCGCCTCGTCGGGGTTGACCGCACGGCTGCCTTCCTTGCCGAAGATGCTCTTGACGATTTCCTGAACCTTGGGCATGCGGGAAGAACCGCCGACGAGCAGGATTTCGTCAATCTTGTCGCCGCTGATGCCAGCATCGGCCATAGCCTTGCGGCAGGGCTCTTTTGTCGCCTCAAAAAGGTCGTCGGTCATCTTCTCGAACTCGGCGCGAGTCAGGGTCTTCTGCAAGTGCTTCGGGCCGGTCGCGTCAGCCGTGATGAACGGCAGGTTAATCTCAGTCGTCGTCTGGTTGGAAAGAGAAATCTTCGCGTTCTCGGCGGCCTCGCGGAGGCGCTGCTTTGCCATCGCGTCCTGGGACAGGTCAATTCCCGTGTCGGCCTTGAAGCTGTCAATCAGCCAGCTGACGATGCGGCCGTCCCAGTCGTCTCCTCCCAGGTGGGTGTTTCCGTTGGTGGACTTGACCTCGAACACGCCGTCGCCCAGCTCAAGGATGGAGATATCGAAGGTACCTCCTCCGAGGTCGTAGACGGCAATCGTCTTGTCCTTGTCGCCGTCCTGCTTGAAGCCGAACGCGAGGGACGCGGCGGTCGGCTCGTTGATGATGCGCTTTACGTCGAGGCCCGCGATCTTGCCAGCGTCCTTGGTTGCCGGACGCTGGGCATCGTTGAAGTATGCGGGGACAGTGATGACCGCCTCGCTGACGCTCTCGCCCAGGTAGTCCTCGGCGGTCTTCTTCATCTTCTGCAGGATGAAGGCAGAAATCTCCTGCGGGCTGAATTCCTTCTTCTGCCCGGCCTCATCCACCTCGACGCGCACGTCATCGCCGTGATCCTTCACGCCGTAGGGGATGCGCTTGATCTCATCGGGAAGCTCGTTGTAGCGGC
The DNA here is from genome assembly GCA_017450845.1 of Treponema sp. Taxonomy (GTDB): domain Bacteria; phylum Spirochaetota; class Spirochaetia; order Treponematales; family Treponemataceae; genus Treponema_D. The sequence goes on along the minus strand of JAFSSU010000020.1, from coordinate 10,062 downwards.
GGCCGATGAAGCGCTTGATCGAATAGACGGTGTTCTTGGGGTTCGTGACCATCTGGTTCTTGGCGGGCTGGCCGACAATGCGGTCTCCCTTCGCCGTGAAGCCGACGATTGAGGGCGTGGTGCGGAAGCCCTCAGAGTTCTGGATGACGACCGGCTCACCGTTCTCCATGACCGCGACGCAAGAGTTCGTCGTTCCCAAGTCAATTCCAATAATCTTTCCCATAATATCTATCTCCTCTCAAATATCTTTATTCCTCCGAGGCAGAAACCCCGGACTCCCCACTATTCGCACTATCAGACGAGGTATCCGGCCCTCCGGCGGCCTCGTCGTTCTTCGGAGCCTCCACCGACCCGTCAGGCATGGAGACCATGACCTTGGCGTGGCGGATGACCCTGTCCTTGAGCTTGTAGCCCTTCAGGTACACGGCCTTAATCACCGGCTCCGCCACGGGGTCGTCGGACTTGCCGATCGCCTCATGAAGCTCCGGGTCAAAGGCATCCCCAGGCTGACCGTAGGAGACAAGCTCGTACTTGTTCTCCAGCATGCTGACCAAACCCTTGTTTATCATCTTCACCCCGTCGGCTATCGATTTCGCGTCGTTCGCGGAGCTTGCGGCCTCGACCGTGCGGTCAAAGTTGTCCAGGCTGTCCAGCAAGTCCTTGAGCAGGCTCGTGTTGGCATAGTCAAAGGCCTCCTGCTTCTCCTTCATCATGCGCTTGCGGTAGTTGTCGAAATCCGCGCACTTCCTCAGGTACTGATCCTTGAATTCATCCCGCTCCTTCTCAAGGGCGGCAACCTGCTTGGCCAGAAGCTCAAGCTCGTTCCCTTCCGCAGCGTCAGCCTCGGAAGCAGATCCATCAGAAACATCAGCCGCCTCCTCCGCCATCTGGGTCTCAGCGACTTCAGGACCGGATGTGGTCCCGGTATCTTCTTTCTCTTCTTTTTCCTCGTCCATTTCTATAACCTTGCTAGAAAAATAATAAAAGCCGTCAAAAAACGTCAAGGGAGGAGAGCGTATTTTTTTATGATATGCGGGGCTTTCAGTTGCCGGCCCGCCCCCGGAACACGAGTTTTTTCCCGAATATGCTGTCCTTCACGTAGACCTTGGCCTCCGTCCCGTCCCAGCACAGCTCGCCCTCGTAGGAGCCGATGTCCAGGAGCCCCTTTCCCTTGTCGGGTATCGGCGCTTTCCTGCCGGTGACGACGGAGACCACGGTGAAGGCGGCGGGGAAGCGGATTTTCTTTCCTCCGTCCAGGATGAACTGCGCGGAGTCCTTGAGCCGCATCAGGATGGTCGTCCCGTCCTCCTTCTGTATGAGGAACCAAGGGAAGAGCCCCTCCGTCCTGAAGGGGTCCATCGTGTCGCCCCCGCCTGCCATCCGGGCGGAAAGCCCCGCGTCCTGGTAATAGGAGGTGAAGGAGTTGTGGAAGCCCGCCTTGAGCTCGGTCTCCTCCACGCCCGAGTCGAGGGCCTTGAGAAGCTTGCCGTAGTAGCGCAGGCGTATGTCCACCAGCTCCAGCATGGCCGGGTACGTCCATTCGCTGTAGGCGAGCAGGTCCCGGTAGAGGCTGGCGTTGGTGTTCATGATGTCCCAGCCGAAACTCGTCATCTGCTTTATCTTTGGGACGTTCAGCTTGTTCAGGAGCGTCACCCGCGTTATCAGGTCCAGGAGGTTATACCCCCAGCGGGACAGCTCGGAGCTGTCGCGTGAGGCATCGTTCTGCTCTATGGCCGCGCGGAGCTTCCTTCCAAGCTCCTTGTTCGCCGCGATTTTGTCCTCCACCAGCTGCCGGTCGGCAGGACCGTATGTCCGCCCCTCGTCCAGGAGATACCTGGCCTCCATCGGGCTCTCCAGGTCGGCCCCCTCCTGGAAGAGCATCGCGCTGCCCCGGAAGACGAAGGGGTGGATATCCTTGCCGTCACGCGTCATGTAAATCTTGTAGGAGCTGCCGAGCTTGCCCCCGTCCATGTCAACCTCGTAGTAGTCGGTCGTCGCAAGGGCGGACCAGGTGAAGAGCGAATGATTCTTTCCCTTGAAGATGTCGGTCAGGATTGTCCTGAAGGGCTCGGAATAATTCTCCAGCTTGCGCTCGTCCAGCTCCGGGGTCACAAAGTAGTTCCGGGGGCTTCCGTCAAACCCAGGCGAGCCGCGGAGAAGGTAGGTCCACTTCTCCACCGGGAAGAGTGTGCAGGAAAAGTCCTCGCCCTCGAATGACATCGTGAGCGTGCAGCGGTCCTCGGAGGAAAGGGCGGGCCCTGACACGGCGCAGCGGATTCCGTCGAGCTTGCTGCCGTCCTTCGTGATATAGCCCTCGTAGGAGAAGGTCAGCTCCTTGCCGTACTCCTCTTTGGATGGATCAAGCCAGACGCTCTCGTCCAGCTGAAGGTCGGCGGGGACGAACGTCCATTTGTTCTCGTAGAGCATCTTGTGCCAGTAGCCGATCGTCCCGTCCTTGTCGCAACCGGCGACGCGGAGCTCCCGGGTGTAGTTGCCCTGCCCCGTCTGGGCTATGCTTATCATCTTGGTCAGCCGAGCCTTGCCCTCGAGCGGGATGGGGACCTGCTTGGCCCAGTCCTCGGCGGGGAGCGCCCATGCCGTGTAGTTGGACAGGTAATCGTCCCCCCTCAGGCTCTGCTTCTCCGCGTCATACGTGTAGAGGAAGAACATCGGGTCGCAGCCCATCGTGTCGAAGTCTATGAGCCGGGTGTACATGGTCCCCCGGTTGCCGATCAGGAATATCGTGTCCCCGGAGACGCTGATGTTCTCCGCGATGAAGCTCCCGTTCTCCGGGCACTCTATGTAACGGCTGAAGTCCGGCGGCAGGCCTGAGTCGCAGAAGCGGATGTGCTGCCCGTCCTCGGTCAGGAAGTAGAAGGTCTCAAGCCCCATCGTGCCCCAGTGGTGCTGGTTGCCGTAGCGGTCCTCGTACCAGAGGATTTCCTCCCGCCTGGCACCCATGCTCCAGCCCCTCTTGTTCAGCACCATCTCGTTCTGCTGCACGTAGCGGTTCCTCGGGAAGCCGTAAATCCGCGTCCATTTGAAGAGCTTCTGCCGGAGCACCTTCTTGAAGTAGACCGTGTACATTATCCCTTGGTCATCGAAGGCATAGAGGGTATCCGCGTCGCAGGCAATCTCCCGTATAGAGGAGGGAGTGTCGAACTTGTCGCCGCCCGCCGTCCTGAAGGGAAGGCCCGACTTGAGGAAAAGCTCCCACTTGTCCGTCCCCGGCTTCTTGGCATATATGCGGCCGTCCGCGAGCGCGAACTCATAGTACTTGCAGTAGGACTGGGTCATCGTGCGGATGTGCACTTTATCCGGCAGAAAGCCGGACACGTCCTGGGTTTTGGACAGGTCGTGCAGGATGGGCTCGGGCCTGGGCTTGGGGCTGAAATCCAGCTCCGGCTCCCTGGCCTGAACTGCTATACTGGCGACAAGGATAAAAATGGCGGTACAAAGGTTCTTTCTCATACTACAGGCTCTTACTACAGGGAATAAATGATAGCCTGTAGATGGAAATAATTCAAGGCAGGGGGTCCCCTTTCCTCCGGGGCATTTCCCGGCCCCTTTTGTTTCAGGGGAGGTCCCCCCGGCCCCCTTGGGTCGGGCGACACCGAGTCAGGTGTCAGGCGTGATGTCGTAAATTCAACAATCATTTTTGGGTGCCATAAACGGACGTTTTTGGGTGTGTTAAACGGACGTTTTTGGGTGCCGTAAACGGACGTTTTTGGGTGTGTTAAACGGACGTTTAGGGGCGGGCTGCAGCCGGCAGGACTACGGGCGGCCCGTCTTACCTGACGGCCTTCTCGTCGTAGAAGAGCAGGATCACGCCTCCTGTCAGGCAAAGGAGGGCGGACAGCCCGGCGGCAAGGCGGTAGCCCAAGCCCCCGGTCCCCACGGTAGCCAGACTGGTAAAGAGTATCATCGCGATGCTCTGCCCCAGCTTGAAGCAGAAGGTGCGGGCGGCGAAGAACATCCCCTGCCTGTCCTCGCCGGTCTTCCGCCTGTCGTACTCCGCGCAGTCGGCAACCATCGCCTGCGGCAGTATGCCGAATATGGCGAGGGGCAGGGAGCCAAGCACAATGAGCAGGATTCCCTGGGCGACCTTGAGCTCCTGCGAGCTGCCGAACGTTCCCGTGAACGCCGTGAACAGGAATGCGACCGTAAACATGGCGAACGCGAAGAGGACGACCGGCTTCTTGCCCGTCCGCCGGGTCACAATGTTAATCGGTATGTAGAAGAGCAGGGAAAGGGCCGTCATCGCGACGAGCAGCAGGGACTGCCATATCTCCGGGAGGCCGATCAGATCCTTCACAAAATAGGGAATGCCCGTCTGAAAGACCGTCAGCCCTATCCAATAGAAGATGTCCGAACAGACGAACACGCGGAACGGCCTGTTGCGGAAGGTCTTGCCCAGGGATTCCACAACCCCGGCCTCAGAGGGCTTCGCGTCAACATAGTCACCCTCCCGTATCGCGAACACCGGGACATACATGCACAGCAGGGCAACGGCCGCAAAAACGGCGAACACGAGCCGTATGGCCGTGACCCGGCCCGCCGTCCCCGCGAGGGGGCCCCAGAACACCGGTCCCAGGTAGCCCACGGCCTGCCCCATGATGAACGTGAAGGATATCGCGGTGGAGGCCATCATGCGCTCGCCCTCGGTGTGCGTTATCTCGGAATAGAGCGCGGTATAGGGTGTGCAGTAGCAGGTTATGAGGAAGTAGTAAGCCAGCACAAAGACGCAGAGCCAGACCGAGTTAAGGGTTCTGCCAGCCCCGTCCGCCGGAAAGGGCGCGCAGAACACCAGCACCGTACAGACCGCCAGCGGCAGGGCCGACCATTTGAGGAAGGGTATCCGCCTTCCTGCCCTGCTCCTGCATTTATCCGAGAAGGAAGCGACGAGCGGATCGGTAACGGCGTCAAAGAGGCGGCCCAGGGCGGTGACGAGCCCTATGACCGTGAGGAAGCCCAAAACCACCCTCCCCTGCGGTATCAGGACAGGCTGCCCGGCGGCAATGTCCGCATCTCCCGGCAGGTAAAAATTCACCAGATACGTCCCTATCAGGCCGGACAGGAGCGCCCAGCCGAACTGCCCCAAGGCGAACAGCCAGACCTTGGTCTTGGATATGCCTTTCATAAATATATCACCTCTTTAGCAATTATCAGTCCGAAAAGTCCATCTGTCAAGGCTTGTTATTTCCCGGGGATACAGCTATAATGAGCTCCATGAATTTTTTTTCAGCGTTCTTTAAAAGTTTTCAACACAGTATAAAACCGGCTCTCATCCGTTTTCCTGCGGTATACATTCTCAGTTTCGCCGCAGCGGCCGTTCAGGCTCGATCTGATTTTATAAGCTCAACAGAGATGGAAACCGACACTGAATTCCTTCGGAAACTGATATTTGCCTTGATTTGGGCCTGCGTGCTGGCATTCCCCGCAGGGCTATGTGCAGAAAAGTTTCTGAAAAACAGGCCGAAGACACGGCTCGCAATTCAGGTCCTGTGCGCCCTAAGCACCATACCCGTCGTCCTCCTTATGGACAGGACCCAGCTTATAACCGTCTGCATTGTTTCGCTTTTGTTCGCTTTCCTCGCCATAACTCCCTTCCTGCTGGCTTTTTCGCAGGACAAGGACGAGATAGTCCTCAACATCTCATACTCCGCACTAGCGGCATTCATCCTGATGATGTGCTTCGGCTGCGCCTTTTCCATAATCTACCGGGCAGTCAGTGAACTGTTTCTGGACGGCGGAGACTACTCCTGGTGGATTACCAGCACCATCTGGACATTCTCATTTTTTGTCGTGTTCATCGATACATTCACCGCGTATTCATCCCGGAGCCACAATGAAATAAAAATTCCCCGTTTCTGCAGGGTTGTATTCCTGTACACGCTTTTCCCGCTCTACCTTATCCTGCTGCTGGTTTTGTACGCCTATCTCGCAAAAAGCATTGCAACGCTTTCCATTCCGATGCGGCAGGCAAACGGCTTCATAAGTTTCGCGACAGCCCTCTTCATCATATTCCAGTTCACCCTTCCCTACTATGACTGCAAGGCAAGCAGGCTGTTCCGCAAGTACGGAGCATTTGCCCTCATCCCGCTCATCATCGTCCAGATTATCATCTCCGTGGACAGGATTCATGCCCACGGCATTTCACCGGCCCGCTATGCGACCGTACTGTACACCATTTTCTCCTGCGCAGTAGTGTTTCTTTCGTTCTACAAAAAGGGCAGCCGGACACTCGTTCTCTGTCCGATTCTCGCCGCACTCTGCCTCTTCGCAAGCTTCCCGCCGTTCAACATCATCAACGTGCCCCTGTGGAGCCAGACCGGAATCATGGAAAAAGTCCTCAAAGCCCACGGCCTGCTCGAAGACGGATCCGTGAATGCCTCAGAATGCGCAAAAGTCCTTTCCCCGGACGAGAAAGAGATTCTGATACGGGCTTTCGGCAAAATCGAAATACTTGACAAGAGGCCTGCCTGGTTCAAAGAAGACTTTTACCAGACTTTCGGATTCAACACACAGGAAGCAAACGGCGTCGACTATTACTACAAGCTTCAGGTTCCTGCATCTGAAAGTGTGGACATCTCTGACTTTTCCGAAATATACATAATCCAGACCCCGGGAAAAAACACCGTGGAATTCGCAGGCAGAAGTCTTGACTTAACTCCCTCTATAAAAGACCGCCTCCGTCCATCACCGCAAAACCGCGATGACCGGAAAGCGGATACAGAACCGATTTACATCAATGCCGGGGACAGTTTCACGCTCGTCATAACATACGTAAACGCCGAAGCTAACGAGATTCCCCAGGAAATAAATATATCTGAGCTGGAAGACCTGTCACCGATACGTATTTATGGAATCGAAGGCTTCGCCGTTCGCTGATTGCAGCAGCCCCGCACACATCAGGGGCAGGCGGCATCCCACCCTCACGGCAGCCGGTACTCCGCCCAGCGGACGCGGCCGGCTTTGACGGCGGCCTTTATCTCCTTCTCGCGCCGGGACAGGCCGGCCGAACCGGTCTTGACCTCAATAAAGACAACTTCCTTTATTTCTTTCCCTTCCGCCATGCCGGGAAAGGCCACGTAGTCCACAGGCTTTCCGACAAAGCGCACGTCCCCCGCCTCGCAGGGGAAGCCCGGCAGCAAGGGGGCCAGCTGCTCCCCGGACAGCCCCGCAAGGACGGCCCGGCTCCGCCTGACGGCATCCTCCCGCTCCCGACGTATCAGCGACTGGTCACGGAGCCTCTGTATCAATAGGCCAATGATTATGCCCGTCGCCAAATAGACAAGCAGGAACAGCAGGAGGGCAATGAGGAAGGGGTCATGCCCCGAAAGGACGGAGCGGACGGAATCAAGCAAGGCGGACATCATCCCGGGCCCGGTCAGACCATCATGTAGCCCACGCCGCGCACAGTCCTTATGTATTCGGCCTTGAGCGGCTGGTCAATCTTGGCGCGGAGGTAGCCGACGTAGACATCGACGTTGTTGTCATCTATATAGTGCTCCTTGCCCCAGACCGCGCCGATTATCTGCTCACGGGTCAGAGCCTCGTTTTTGTGCTCCATGAAATTCTTGAGCATGAGGAACTCTGTCTTGGGCAGGTTCAGCTCCTTGCCGCCGACCAGGACCTTCATGGAAAGGGGCTGCAGCTCCACGTCCCTGTTCCTCAGCTCCTGGGGGGCAGGCTCCTTGCGCTCGCTCCGGCGCAGGACAGCCCCCATCCTCGCGAGCAGTTCCTCAATCTCGAAGGGCTTGGGCAGGTAGTCGTCAGCCCCTGCGTTCAGGCCGTTCACCTTGTCGTAAGTCTCGCCCCGGGCCGTCAGCAGGATAACCGGCACGTCCGACGTCTTGCGGATCCGGCGCAGGACCTCCAGTCCGGACAGCTCCGGCAGCATTATGTCCAAAAGGATTAAGTCGGGCCCGAAGCTCTCGAACAAATCCAGGGCCGTGCGCCCCGTGTCCGCGACGGCAGTCTCGTAGCCCTCGTGCCTCAGCTCCAGGTTGACGAAGTCGCTTATGCCCTCGTCGTCCTCTACAATCAAAACCTTAGCCATGCCCGAATTATATCATGAAACGCCGGAAAGTAACAGGGGGCGGGCACGGCATGCCGTTCAGTCCCCCTCCTCACCGCCGGATTTGAAATCGTCCCTGTACCTTTGCCTGAGCTTCCAGCCCGTCTGCACGATGACCGACATACGGTCATCGTATTTGGAGAAATCCATTTCCAGGCCCTTGTACTCCTCCTCAAGCTCATCAATCTCGTCCAGGAAGTAATCCTCAATGTCCATAAGCATATCAAAAATGAAGAGCTTCCTGTCTTTGCCGCTCATCGCGTCGCACAACTCGTACAGGGACTTGTCAAAGGCTTCCACGCTGTCATATTTGCCAAACTTGGCGCGGAAATCCTTTATGAGGGTCAGGCATGACGCCGCATGAGCAGCAAAATCCTCATCGTCCTTCCAGTCAGAAGCTCCCAAAGCCTTCTCCAGATAGTCCAGGCCCACGTCCAAAGTTTCCCCATAAACATTGGCCGCTATTTCATTGTTTCTGAACCAAACCAAGAGTTTGGCAAGATCTTTGACATTTATATATAATTCAAGCTGCTTTTTGCGGGTCTTCCCTACGGCAGTTTCCAGGCCTTTAGAGAGTATCTTCATGAATGTAGTCATGGCGGTCAGAACTCCATGCTGGTTCTGGAAAGGAAGGGATCCGAACAGCTTGAAAACCAGATCGCGGTCCATGCTGCCGTCAAAGAAATCGTCCGCCGCCACCATTTCATCTATCTTCTTTTCTGTGTCCAAGATGATTTCCATAATCCCTTTGAATTCCGGGACTTCATATTCTTCCCCGTCAGGTTCCTCAAGGAGTACAATGACGCTCTTTATACTGAAGACAAAAAGTCCCAGCAACGTGTCAACGGACAGCTCCATTCCTTTATCGAACAGTTGCTTCTTCATGCCATCATTCTATCACGTTTCGTCAAAAACAGGAAGTCTCGCCGGGCTGCCCCCGCTCATGTCACGCGCGCAAAAAGGCCGTGCGCCACTCCCGCTCAATCCGCTGCTCCGCCTGGCTCCTGTTCGCGAACTCAGTCTCTGTCTCGCTCCCGTTCTGGGATACCCGGAGATAATACTTTCCGCCTGAAAAGCTGAACTCACGGAAGTCATTTCCCGAAGAAAATCCGCAGCAAAGAATCTCTCCCCTCTCAAGCTTTCCAAACCATTCACCGACCCGCACCCTCCTGACCTCAAAGAGCTTCCTCCGCCGCCCGCTTTCCTGCACGTAAAAAACCACGGCAGAGCCCGGCACGACAGGCGCAGGGAAATTGCCGAAGGCAGAGGCTATGACTCCGAACAATGAAAACGCCATGGCGAATATGAAAAACACAATCTCCGGCAGAACGGCACTCTTTATGTGGGTATATCCGTCATCCCCGACGAGAACCGCCAGCTGACTTCCGACGGAATGCCTGACAGGAAAAAAGGCAAACAAGTCCGAGCTTTTCAAGAAGGTCTGACCTTCCATCTCATACTCATATGTCACGACCTCATACCTTACCTTTCCTGATGTAAATCTGCTGCCGATAACGGTCGCGGACACCTCCGTATGCCTGAACAGCAGCCCGATATCCCGGACGGAAGAATACAGGGAGAACACAAACAGAGCAGTGAACAGTATGAAATAAAAAAGACGCTTTACCATCAGCCCCCCTGGTCGGCGCAGGCTACCGTTCAAGTCCTGCCCAAAAAAATACCCCGCCAACGGGCGGGGCATTTTTTTTAGCTGGGGCAGGACTTGCCCTTATGGGCCGCGGTAGCCTGCGTGCTCCTCCCCCTGGTCGGCGCAGGCTACCGTTCAAGTCCCGCCCAAAAAAAAGACCCCGCCAAACGGCGAGGTCTTTTTTCTAGCTGGGGCAGGACTTGAACCTGCGGCCTCCGGGTTATGAGCCCGACGAGCTGCCAACTGCTCTACCCAGCGTCGTACGTGATGAGAATATAATAGAACAAACAAAAAAAAATGTCAAGAGGCAGAAAAGAAAAAACTGCTCTGTGAC
>JAFSSU010000198.1 GCA_017450845.1 Treponema sp. | reverse complement strand
ATGCGGGCCGCGTCGGACTTGCGGACGCAGAAGGATATCGTGTACTCGGAGGAGGACTGGGTTATCAGCAGGACGGAGATGCCCGCGCTGCCGGTGGCGGCGAAGATGCGGCCCGCCATCCCCTTCTTGCCCTTCATGCCGGGGCCCGAGACGGAGATCATCGCGCAGTCCTTCAGGCAGGAGATGCCGCGGACGGGGCCTGCCCTCCTCTCGCTCTCGAAGGGGCCGCGGCCAATCCGGGTGCCCCGCGCCTTGGGGTTGAAGGAGTCCAGGCTCCAGGCCTCTATGTTCTTGGCGGCGAGGGGGGCGAGGGTCTTGGGGTGCAGGACGCGGCTGCCGAAGAAGGAGAGCTCCATCGCCTCCTCGTAGCTCATGTCCTTGACAAGGACTGCGTCCCTGACTATGCGGGGGTCTGCGGTGTAAATGCCCTCAACGTCCGTCCAGAACTCCACCTTTTCCGCGCCCAGGCAGCTGCCGATTATCGCGGCGGAAAAGTCGCTGCCGTTGCGCCCGAGCAGGCCGGGCTGGTCCTTGCAGTCCGTCCCTCCGTTCCAGGTGCAGATGAAGCCGGGGAAGAGGAGGATCCTCGCGGCCCCGCCAGCGTTGTCCCGGTAGGCGGAGAAAGCGTCCGCCGAGCGGATGTAGTCGGGGTCGCCCTCCTTCTGGTCGCCCGTCGTATAGATGAATTTGCGGGAGTCCAGGAGGACTACGCTCTGTCCCTTTGCCCGCAGGACCTCCTCCACGATGGGGCTGCTCATCTGCTCGCCCATGCCCATGATGCGGCAGTGCGCGCTCGCCGAGCACTCGCCGAGCGTCACGAGGGCGGAAAGCAGCTTCTCCAGCTTGGAAAGCCTTTTGTCGATTGTCTCATTGACGGCATCCAGCCTGAACTCAGGCATGACTCCCTTTATCTCGGAGCAGATTGACTGGTGGGTTCCCCTGATTTCCTCAACGAATTCGGCAGGCTGGCCGCCGGCGACGCAGGAGTCGATGGCCGACTGAAGCTTGTTGGAGACCCCGGCGACCGCGCTGACGACGACGGAGATGCGGGAGTCCTTGGCACGGGACAGCATTATGTCCGCGCTGTCCAGGATACGGCGGGCGGAACCCATGCTGGTCCCGCCGAATTTGAGCGTAATCATAAGGCGAGTATAGCAGTTTACAGGCCCTGTTTCAAGGCGGGCCGGACACATGCCACACAGGGCTTGGTGCGGGGGCCAGGCATGCGTTGACCGGCTCCCTGCGAAGGCTTACTCCTCCTCTTCCTCGACCTTGACGACGAGCTGCATTCCCTCGGAGGACGTAAGGGTGACCAAGCCCTCCCCCACCGCGGTCGCCTTGCCCTTCTTGCTGACCTTGATGACGGAAGTGTCGGAGCTTTTCCAGGTCCCGCTGCCGAGCCTGATGCTGTCCCCCTCCTCCATAACGATCGCATAGGACGAACCGTCCTCGCTTTCCCTGGATTTCTTGGAACCGGAGGAGCCGGGCAGATAGTCGTCATCCCACTCGCAGATGAATCCGTACCTTTCCAGGTTGGAGGCCTTTCCGGACGGCTTGTCCCCGTTCTCGTCAGCCCATCTTCCGGTGCTCTTGTACACCATCGTGGAGTTCTTGTTGCCCATGTTGGAATCGCTCGGGCAACCAGTATTCCAGTCCGTATATGAGAATTTCTCGCCCGTCACCCAGACGAAGCTCGCAGACTTGGTCTTGGGCTTGTAGCCGCCGACCCAATAGAACTTCTTGGACCCGGATTTCAGCAGATCCGCGATGGCCTTCTGCTCGGCACGCGAGGTTATGGAGACGAGGTGTCCGCCCTGCTCCTCGCAGAAGCTCTTCGCCTCCGACCACGAGAGGCCGGACTCGTACAGGGCATAGCTGTGTCCCTTAAAGCTCGTCGTCGCCCCCTGCTGGGCGAACGCCCCCGCGGCCACGAGCAAGATCATCCCGGCGGCAAGCGCCATCATCCTCAACTTAGATTTCTCCATAAACGCATCCTCGCACGCCCCTTTCAGGGGCGAATTCTTCTATATATATTACTATAACACACATCGGGGGGATTTGGTTACCCGGAACCCTGCGGCAGCCCCGGCTCACAATCGCCACCGTTGACACGTCTTCCCATAGGCTATATCATGGGGATGGCAGGATACTGCAAGGAGCGTCAGCGTATGAAGGTTTTGGTGATAGGCGGGGCAGGATACATCGGCAGCCACGTGGTCAAGGAGCTTATGGGCAAGGGGCATGAGGTGACGGTCTTCGACAACCTGTCGAGCGGCCTGGTCCAGAACCTCTTCACGGACAATGATTTCATCGCGGGCGACATCCTGCACCCGGAGGACCTGAACGAGGCATTCTCTCAGGGCTTCGACGCGTTCATCCACCTGGCGGCCTTCAAGGCGGCCGGCGAGTCCATGATAAAGCCGGAGAAGTACTCCGTCAACAACATAAACGGGACGATAAACATCCTGAATGCCGCCATAGAGCACGGCTGCATGAACATGGTGTTCTCATCCAGCGCGGCGGTCTTCGGTGAGCCCCAGTACCAGCCTCTCGACGAGAAGCACCCGACAAACCCCGAGAACTACTACGGTTTCACCAAGCTCAAGATCGAGGAGTTCATGGGCTGGT
>JAFSSU010000197.1 GCA_017450845.1 Treponema sp. | reverse complement strand
GGAAGGCGAGGCCGGACTGAACGAAGCCCGCGAGCTGTGCAAGAAGCGCGGCTTTGACCCCTATGATATCTGTCAGTCTACGCAGCAGATCTGCTTTGAGGACGCCAAGTGGGCATACGTGCTCGGTTCTGCCATCGCCATCAAGGAAGCGGAGAAGACCGGTGACAAGTCCGGTTCTGCCGCTGCCGCCAACATCGGAAAGGGCCTTCAGGCGTTCTGCCTCCCCGGTTCCGTCGCCGATGACCGCAAGGTCGGCCTTGGACACGGACACCTCGGTGCTCGCCTGCTTTCCGAGGAGACCCAGTGCTTTGCCTTCCTGGCAGGCCACGAGTCCTTCGCTGCCGCAGAAGGCGCAATCAAGATTGCCGCCAATGCGAACAAGGTACGCAAGAACAAGCTCCGCGTCATCCTGAACGGTCTCGGAAAGGATGCTGCCCAGATCATCAGCCGCATCAACGGCTTTACCTACGTGCAGACCGAGTTTGACTACTTCAACGGCGAGGGAACGGACAAGGCCCTCAAGGTCGTCAAGGAGATTCCCTACGGCTCCAACCCTGACCGCCTGATCGTCAAGTGCTACGGCGCGGACGACGTGCGCGAGGGTGTCGCGATCATGTGGCACGAGGACGTTGACGTTTCCATCACCGGAAACTCCACCAACCCGACCCGCTTCCAGCACCCCGTCGCAGGCACCTACAAGAAGGAGCGCCTGCTCGCCGGCAAGAAGTACTTCTCCGTCGCTTCCGGCGGCGGAACGGGCCGCACCCTGCACCCGGACAACATGGCCGCGGGTCCCGCCTCTTACGGCTTCACGGACACGCTGGGCCGCATGCACTCCGACGCGCAGTTCGCGGGTTCTTCTTCCGTTCCTGCCCACGTCGAGATGATGGGCTTCATGGGAATGGGCAACAACCCGATGGTCGGCTGCACCGTCGCCTGCGCTGTCGCCGTTGCGGGAAGCTTCTAATTGATTTAGTTCCGTGGGTCCCCACGCTTCTCGAAAGCAAGCGGGGATTCATTGTGCTGAGAGCCCTGTCCGGGAATACCGGGCAGGGCTTTTTTTGTGGAAAAGCCTGTTATCCCGTCCCCTAACGAACCTTCGGTAATTTTTTTGTTGTATTTAGTGTTTTTTTGCTTGACATACACTACTAATGGTGTTATTATGAAAATCGCAGGGGGCGACAGGGACGAGTCCTTGGCCACCTGTAAATTCCCACCCGTGCTCCGGCAGTTTCCCACTATTTCCACTGACGGAGCATTTTTGTCTTTCCGCTACAAGCCTAGCCAATCTCCCTGTCCTGTGTTATACTCATCTGTAAGGAGTTTTATATGGGAAAAGGCGGTAAAATCACGGCGGGTGTCTGTGTCCTTGCGACGGCGGCGCTTCTGGCGGTCGGCACCAAGCGGTATTTGGAGAGCACGGACAGGAAGGTCGCGGAGCTGGAGGAGCGGGTCGCCTACATGAAGGAGGACTGCGTTCCCATGAGGTTCGAGATTGCCCGTAAGAATGATTCGGCGATAGACGTGAAGGTCTCGATGTATGACGTGCAGACGGGGAAAAAGGTCGGCAAGGCCGGCGAGTTCTCGCTTACGGGCGAGGAGCTCAACGTCGATTTCCAGGTCATAAAGCTGTCGGACGGCAATTTCATATTTTTTCCCTCCGGCCTGTACACCGACACCATGTCGCTGGCGGAGAGCGAGAAGCTCTATTCACTCTACGATGAGAACGGATTCCCCCTGATTTACTCCGGGGTCATCGACATGAAGGATGATGGCTCCGAGGCTTCCCAGGAGGACAGGGTCGCGCTGGGGAAGGCCCTCTCTGATTATTTCGCGGTCGTAAAGGAAGGCGCGCAGAGCCGGGCCGAGGAGCACTACGGCACGGCAATCCATGACCTGAAGACTGTCGCCCGGTTCAAGACGGGCTTTGTCTATGAGCTTCTCTGCCACCCGCATACGGGCGGAATAGAGATAAAGAAAGCTGACTGACGGAGGCTTTATGGAAGAGCGGAAGGATGTAAAGACCGGCAAAAAACGCCTGATAGTATGGCTTGTGTTCCTCCTGTCCTGCATCACGGCCCTCGCCCT
>JAFSSU010000196.1 GCA_017450845.1 Treponema sp. | reverse complement strand
CTTGTCCAGCAGCAGAACCCGCACCGTCCGCTCCGCAAGCTCGGCGGTTACGAGGGGAAGATAAAAATTGCGGATGACTTTGACGACATTCCCGAAGGCTTCGAGGAGTACCATGACGGCAAGATTCCCTTGTACCCTGTCAAAACTGTCTGGTGAGCAAGAGAAGGTGAAAAATGAGCGTAGCATAAACAATCTCATCCAGATTCGAACGGCAGGACTTGAGGCTTTGAAAAATGCACTGGGCGTTGTCGGTGCGGTGCGTTTCATGCAGCAGTATGACACTGGTTATGGTGATTATACCAAAGAAAAATACGCATTCGCCTATGAGGATGCCTGCCGGGAGCTTATGGAACTCAAAGGCTCCGGCATCTGGGAAGGTAATCTTGACGAGGACACAGGTGTATAAAGCACCCCCGTTATTCTCCCATATAGATGACGTTTGCCTCTGTAACCTGTTTCAGCTGGTAGTCATTCGTATAAAAGCAATCGCAGCCACAATCGATGCTTGTCGCAAGCTGGATTGAATCACCATTTTCCCGGTATTCTCCCCTGAGCTGCCGCTGATATTCGAGGACATCACCCCCGTGCCAGGCATGCGATGTGCCCATCATGGACTGCAGCATGGCGACAACCTCGTCCCGGCTTCGTTTTACCGGAGTACTTGAGGCCGTGCGTTTCGCGGCGAGCCGGAAGACGAGCTGGTTGACTTCCATCTGGCTTTGGCTGTCCAGGCTTTCATACGCCACTGCTATGTCTGACATCGTTTACCTCCTGCCAAGAGTATAGCACAGGCGGAAAAGTCTGTACACCCTTGGAACAGCAACCAGCCCATCTTGTAATAAAGCCCGTTTTGCGGTAGACTGCTTTCTATCATGGAAAAGCTGAGAATCCTTCTGGCGAAGGGCAGGATCTACGAGTCGGTTTACGAGCTTCTGAGCGACGTTGGCATCACGATGCACCTCCCGGACAGGACATACTTCCCCCTGACCAACCAGAAGGACCTTTCCTTCCAGGTGGTCAAGCCCCAGATAGTGGGGGCGCTGCTCGCCGCCGGCAGGGCCGACGTGGGCTTCTCCGGCAAGGACTGGGTGTACGAGAACGGGGTACAGGAGCAGGTGGAGGAGGTCATGGACCTGGGCTTCGACCCGGTGCGCATCGTGGCCGCCATCCCCGAGGGCCAGACCCTCGACTCGATCCTCTCCAGGCCCGTCACCATCGCGACCGAATACCAGAACCTCAGCACCAAGTGGGCCGCCTCCCGCAGGATCCAGGCGACGATTTTCCGCACCTGGGGCACGAGCGAGGGCTTCGTCCAGGACAGGCCCGAGTCTATCGCCCAGATCCTCATTGACAACACGAGCACCGGCTCCTCCCTCCACGCCAACCACCTCCAGGTCACCGACACGCTGATGGAGTCCTCCACCCGCCTCTACGCGAGCAAGGCCGCCATGCGCGACCCGGACAAGAGCAGGAAAATCATGGAGCTCAAGATGCTCTTCGAGGCTGTCCTCGCTGCCCGCGACCGCGTGATGCTGGAGATGAACGTCGCCTCCGACAAGTTCGACGCGCTCGTGAAGGGCCTCCCCTCCATGAAGAGCCCGACGGTCAGCCCCCTCTTCGGCGGGGACGGCTACGCGGTCAAGATCGCGGTCAGGAAGGGCGACGTGCCGACCCTGCTGCCCCGGCTCCAGACTCTCGGCGCGACCGACATCGTGGAGTACGAGCTCCGCAAGGTCATGCTGTAGCCTTCCTTCAGTCTTTGACACTGCCGCCGTTCTGCGTTATACTGTTTCCAAAAATAGAAACCGAACAAGGAAAACACGATGACGCAGAATGACATTCCCTACAAGATTTACCTGTCGGAGGACGAGCTGCCCAGGCAGTGGTACAACGTCCGCGCCGACATGAAGAACAAGCCCGCCCCCCTCCTGAACCCGGCGACCCACCGGCCCTGCACGGCCGGGGAGCTGGAGCAGGTGTTCTGCTCCGAGCTGGTCAAGCAGGAGCTCAACACGACGGACGCATACATAGACATTCCCCTGGAAATCCTGGACTTCTACAAGATGTACAGGCCCTCCCCCCTCGTCCGCGCCTACTGCCTCGAGAAGAAGCTTGGAACGCCCGCAAAAATCTACTATAAATTCGAGGGGCAGAACACCTCCGGCAGCCACAAGCTCAACTCCGCCATCGCCCAGGCCTACTACGCCAAGAAGCAGGGGCTCAAGGGCGTTACCACCGAGACCGGCGCGGGCCAGTGGGGCACCGCCGTCTCCATGGCGTGCGCCTACCTGGGACTGGACTGCATCGTCTACCAGGTCCGCTGCTCCTACGAGCAGAAGCCGCAGAGGCGCGAGGTCATCCGCACCTACGGCGGCAAGGCCATCCCCTCCCCCAGCATGGAGACCGAGGTCGGCCGCAAGATGAACGAGGAGTTCCCCGGCTGCACGGGATCGCTCGGATGCGCGATAAGCGAGGCCGTCGAGACGGCGACCAAGACCCCCGGCTACCGCTACGTGCTGGGCAGCGTCCTGAACCAGGTGCTCCTGCACCAGACCGTCATCGGCCTTGAGGCCAAGACCGCGCTGGACAAGTACGGGATAAAGCCCGACATGATAATCGGATGCGCGGGAGGCGGCTCCAACTTGGGCGGCCTGGTCTCACCCTTCATGGGCGAGAAGCTCCGCGGCGAGGCCGACTACCGGATCATCGCCGTCGAGCCCGCGAGCTGCCCCAGCCTGACGCGGGGAGTGTTCGCCTACGACTTCTGCGACACCGGCAAGGTCTGCCCCCTCCAGAAGATGTACACGCTCGGGAGCCAGTTCATGCCGAGCCCGAACCACGCGGGAGGCCTCCGCTACCACGGGATGAGCGGCATCCTGAGCCAGCTCTACCACGACGGCTACATGGAGGCGCGGAGCGTGGAGCAGACCGAGGTCTTCCGGGCAGCCGAGCTCTTCTGCCGGGTGGAGGGGACCCTTCCCGCCCCGGAGAGCAGCCACGCCATCAAGGTCGCGATCGACGAGGCACTCAAGTGCAAGGAGACCGGCGAGGCCAAGACAATCCTCTTCGGCCTGACCGGAACCGGCTACTTCGACATGACGAGCTACCAGAAATTCAACGAGGGTACGATGAGCGACTACATCCCGACGGACGAGGACATCAGGAAGGCGACGGACCTGATTCCCCGCTTCCCCGGGAACGAATTCTAGCCTGCCCCGCCCCCCGCCTAATACCCCAGCGTCCTGTCGACGAGGCCGCGGAGGGGCTTCCCTTCCATATAGTTATGCAGGTCCTCAAGGAGGAGAGCGACGTTTTTGTCCCGGGTGTAGGGCAGCATCATGATGCCGGACACGTGGGGGGTAACCAGCAGGTT
>JAFSSU010000195.1 GCA_017450845.1 Treponema sp. | reverse complement strand
TCCGGCCCGATAAAACCCGGTCCCGGCCAGAGGTCAAGGTTGACGGACTGCATGGGCTGGTGGAGCATCAGCTCCTTGCCCGCCGCGACGACCATCGCCGCCGACTCCTTGGTCAGGGGAAGGCCCGGCATGACGGCGACGGCGAGCGGCATGGGGATGTCCAGGTAGGCCCGGAGCGTGTCCAGCTGCTGCCCCCCGTCGTCGATGACGAAGGCGAGCCTCGCCCTCCCCTTCGCCTGGGGGATGACGAACTCCACGGGCCGCTCCACCGGACGTATCTGGACCGGAGGCTCGCCGCCGTCCCGCGCGTCAGGGACAGGACGGGATGACGGCAGGGGCTGCCCAGCAACCTGCCCGGACTGCTCCCCGGGAGGTTCTTGTTCTATGGAAGAAAACGTGAGGGAAGGGGCCGTGTCCTCCCGGTACAGGGCGTTCGCGAACAGGAGGACCACGCAGGCGATGGCGACAATTCCCGAGAAGAGGAACAATTTGCCCCCGCCATGCCTTGCCTTCCTCTTTCCCCGCCGTCGTTCAGTAGCCATAGGACGGAGTCTAGCACAAAAGAGGACTTTGTGAAATGCCTCCGGGAGGCAAATGCCCGCTTTTTGGGCCCCGCCTTGACGCTGCGCCGGCATTTCCCTGCTTCACGCGTTCCCGCCAAAATGAAATCAAATGGCCTATTCCCAGAAAAAAATAAGGGAAAACCCCGCAAAGCTATTGACAACGTATATAAAAATCATTAAAAATATATGCTCTTTTCTTCTGAAACCTAATTGACTAAATAACTCTTTTCGTTATAATAAAATTCATGGAGACACGGTCAGCTTCCACCCTTATGTCCGCTTATGCCCTCATTGGCGAGGGAAACCTTCGGGAAGCCAAGACCATGCTGGAAGACGCTCTCACGGACGACCTGGACAACCATGACCTGGTGTTCGCGGCGAGCTGCTGCTCTTTCTGGAAGGACACGATCGAGCGGCTTCCCTCGATGGATTCCTTCGAGCAGGGGGAGAGCCTGATAAACCACTGGCGCAGGTTCAAGCTGAGGCTGGAGAGGGAGGAAAGCCCCCTGGAGCAGACCGTATACGCGTTCAGGAAGAAGGTCTTCACCACCGCGCTGGAGCAGTACGGCAAGAACCTGGACAAGGCGGACAAGTTCTTCCACTCGGAGATATGCAGGAAAATCGGTTTCTGCTACAAGCAGCTCGGGGACTTCGAGACCGCCCTGGGCTATATGCAGGAAGCCTATTCCGCCGTCGAGGGACGGGCGGACATCCTCGCGGAGATGGCGGACTGCTACGACCTGTGCGGCGAGGACAAATCATCGAGGGTACTGTTCAGGGAGGCTTTCTTCCTGGACCCCCAGAAAGTGGACCTGTCGTTCCTTGAGTCGCCGCTGATCGGCAAGCTGACGGCCCTGGTCACGGAGAAGGGGCTGTCCGGCGCGGAGCTTCTGGAATGGATTCCCGTGTACGGGACGATTTTCCGGGTTTTCAACGTGAAGAGGAAGCTCAAGCCACAGGAGATAGGGCGGCTCAAGCAGGACATCTACGCCAAGGAAAACGAGATGAAGGACCCCAACAACAACCTCGCCATCATAAAGCCGAGGCTGCTGAACATGTATTTTTGGCTGGTAGACTATTGCGAGCTTGCGCAGGAAAGCTACGCGAAGATACAGGAAACACTGCTGAAAATTAAACTTTTGGACAAGAACATCTATATGCTCTACACGGGCAACATATAAGGAGTATAGGTATGTCAGAAGAACTTGAGAATTCAGTGCGGGAGAAGCTGAAGGCGGAGACGTGGACACGGGCAGGTATCGAAGGCTTTACGGCGGATAACCTGAACGAGCTTTCAGCCGACATCGAGAGGACCCATCAGGAGGGTGCCGAGGATGTCATCATGGCCATCTGCGACGAGCAGCTGCAGAAGACCAAGGACAGCGTCTCCGCCCTCTACATAAAAGGCATGCTCAACCTCCTCGAGCAGGGCTCCGTGAGCAAGGAGCTCGTGTCCATAATCGACATATTCGAGAACAACCACAGGAAGACGATCGCGGAGGAAATCTGCAACAAAATCCTGGACAAGTACGACGACAACCTCTTCGCGCTCCGCAAGAAGGCAAAGTATTACGAGGGAGAAGAAGACAAGAAGGCCCAGTACTGGGAGCTCTGCAAGAAGATAGTCCAGCTGGACTTCGGCGAGGCCGACCTCGCGAAGAAGCTCGCCAAGTAATACGGCGAGGAGGACCAGGACCAGAAGAACGAGGTGACCTACTACAAGCGGGCCATACTCCGCTACATCAACACCGCGAACGAGAGCGCCACCAAGAACATGGAGAACATACGGGCGGTCTGGAACGAGCTGGTCAGGCTCATTCCCCATGAGATCGACTACTTCCTCATGCTCCAGAAGAAAATCGCGAAGAACATCAGCGCGGACAAATCCGCCGAGCTCATGATGAAGCTTTACGAGTACTACAAGAACACCTCCAACTGGGATGTAGCCATCAGCATCCTCAAGCTCGTCCTGGACATCGACAAGAAGAATTCCGATTACAGGGATGAGATAATCGAATGTTTCAAGAAGAAGTACTCCGACAACGAGCAGCACGTCGACGAATACATCAAGAACTCCCAGCTGAGGATGAGCAGCCGCGACGTGTTCGAGGCGATAAACGACTTCGAGAAGCACATCGCGTTCGACACCGGCAACTTCGTCTTCCACCGCACCTGGGGAGTCGGTTACATAAAGTCCGTGCAGGGCAACAACCTGACGCTCCTGTTCGGCCCCAAGGTCGGCAAGAAGCCCATGAAGCTGGACATGGCCATAAAGGCCCTCCAGCCGCTGTCAAAGAAGCACATCTGGGTCCTCAAGGCGACCAAGAACAAGGACTACCTGCTGAACATGGTGGGGCTCGGCGATGACTCAAAGAAGGACAAGTTGTCCAAGGCGGACAAGGACGCGGCAAAGAGGAGGGCCGTCGCCAGCACGCTGAAGATAATCATAGAGAGCTTTGACAACCGCTGCGACATGAAGCGCATCAAGGCGGAGCTGGTTCCTTCCATCATCGAGGAGACCAAGTGGAACAACTGGCATGCCATCGCGAACGAGATACTGTCCGCCGGTTCCACGAACGAGCCCAATTCCCCGAACTTCGCCGTCGCGCAGGACGACATCAGCATGTACACCGTCCGCGAGAACAAGCTCGAAATCCAGGAGCGGCTCAACATCGAATTCAAGGCGGAGAAGGAATTCTTCCCCAAGAGCGACATACTGATGAAGCTGGTGGACCAGTACAAGGCCGCGAAGGACGAGGACAAGGACAAGTACCTGGAGCCCCTGACGGATATGTTCAACTACTTCGTGAACTTCCTCAAGAGCATCCCCAACGACAACGAGAAGGAGCAGATGACCAAGTGGGTCGCCTCATTCCTCATCGTCCAGAACATCTCCAAGGAATTCCCCAGCTTCCACGTACCCGAGGACTTCACCTTCGAGTCCGTCTACCAGAAGGTGAAGACGACCGAGAAATACAGCGCGAAGATTGCATACAAGGAGCTTCAGGGAAAGAAGAACACGAACCTGCGCGAATACTTCCTCAAGGACATCAGGCAGCTGCTCAAGGACTGGGACGACGAGTACGTGAGCCTCTTCCCCGTCGTCGCCGAGTGCAGCCAGTCCGGCGAGAAGGAGAAGGCGGCAAGCTACATCACGAAGGAGCTCGAGGACGCGCATAAGTACGACAAGCTGACGCAGCTGGTCAAGGACAGCTTCGATGACTTCAAGAACAACAGGAACGCAGTCATCTTCCTCTTCCAGGAGCACAAGGACGATACCGAAGGATGGTACAAGGACGCGAACATCCCCTACGACAAGCAGCTCCAGACGCTGATAAGCATCATCGAGTACGCCTCATGGGAAATCGCCTACCACAAGGATACTCCCGAGAACAAGAAGACGATAAACAGCGCGCGCAACCTCATCTTCGGCAAGAAGTCAGATGACAAGAACCTGGTGCTGGACTACATCCTCTCGGGCGACGAGCAGAACGCCCTGCGCTTCTTCACGATGATCAACGACATCGCCGACCTGGACCACAACAAGTACAAGGAACCGATCCGCCACAAGATCATGGACAAGTGGCCCGACTTCAAGTTCCCGGTGATGAAGGTAAAGCAGGGCGGAAGCACGAGCGGGCTCTACGTCACCGTCAAGGCGCTTGAAGCCGCGAAAGCCGAGGCGGAGAACCTGGAGAAGGTCATCATTCCTCAGATCGTCGAGGAAGAGGCCGAGGCGAAGGCGAAGGGAGACCTCAGGGAGAACGCCGAGTACGAGTCGGCGAAGCTGGCCCATCACCGGGAGAGCAAGAAGCTGGCCGACCTCCAGAAGAAACTCTCGAAGGCAATCGTCTTCGACCCGGCGAACGTCACGACGGCAATCGTCTCGTTCGGCACCAGGATTCTCGTCCACGACAACATCGCGGACGAGGACATCGCCTACACCATACTCGGGCCCTTCGAGTCCAACCCGGACAAGGGAATCATCTCCTACATCTCGCCGCTCGGTGACAAGCTGCTGAACAACAAGACTGGTGACACGGTACAGTTCTCGATCAACGAGAAGGGTTACGACTATACGATAAAGTCCATCGAAGCCGCGGACTTGTCGTAGGCCGGAAAGGATGACCCCAAAAAGGACCTTCCGGAAGCTGACCGAAAACATCGGCTGCTTCACGGGGAGCACGAACGTCGGGCTGGTCTCATCCGGCCCGGCGCTTTTCCTAATCGACTCCGGTGACTGCGAGGAGGACGGGGCTGCCCTCGTCTCCCTCATCCGCGATTTGTTCCCCGGCAAAAAAGTCCGGGCAATCATAAACACCCACGGGCACTCCGACCACTGCGGAGGAAACCCGGCCCTCAAGGAGGCATTCTCCTGCGAGGTCTGGGCTCCCGAGACGGAGAGCATCTTCATCGAGAACCCTTCCGTCCCACTGGACATCTACTGGGGCGGGAGGCATCCTTCCGGCATCAACATCCCCGCTTTCAGGGCAATAAAGCCATGCGAGGTGGAGGGGCTGCTGTCCGAGGGGGAGATGGACGAGGGGGACGTATCCTTCAAGATGATTTCCCTGCCCGGCCACTTCTATGACCAGCTGGGCGTGGTCGTCACCGACAAATCCGGCGGGAAAAAAGCCTGCTTCATGGGCGACGCGTTCTTCGGGCTTGAGATGATAAAGAAATACTGGATTCCCTTCATGCAGGACCCCCTGCTTTTCCGCGAGTCCGTCAGCAGGATAGAGGGGGAGGACGCGGACTTCTTCATACCCTCCCACGGCAACATGTTCGGCAGGGACAAGCTGCCCGCGATGGCGGAGATGAACAAGCTGATGACGCTGGAGGCTGAGAGCCTGGTGCTGAGAATCGTGCGCAAGGCACCCGCTACATGCGACGAAATCCTGAAAGAGGTCGCCGACTTCGCCGGGCTCGACATGAAGCTGAGCCAGTACGTGCTCATCGGCTCAACGATACGCTCATACATATCCCGCCTCTGCAACGACGGAAAGATCACATACAGGATGGAAGGGAACAGGCTCCTGTGGTATCCCGCAGGCTGAGACTATTTCTCCTTGAACGACCAGAACTTGTTCAGCAGGAAGTTGAGCGGGGTCGTGAAGCAGACGCAGAGAAGAGGCGCGGCATACTTGGACAGATGCATTATGTCGATGAACAGGTGCAAAAGGAGCGTCTGGAGGACCAGACCGGTCAGCGCGTAGGAGATGAAGGTCTTTACCAGGGTCGCCGCCTTGCTCCGCTCCTTGTCCCCGCTTTTCTTGAAGACAAACAGGCTGTTCCACAGGAAGGAATTCAGCACGCTGATGACGAATCCTATCCCGTTCGCGACGGCGTAATGGCAGCCGAAGTGCACGAGCAGGCTGTAGACGGCGTAGTAGACCAGCAGGTTGCTCACGCCGACGAAGGAAAACTTGATGAACTGCAGCATCCAGGGGAAGCGTTCCAGCATGGCAGGAATAAGTTTCACAGCATTCTCCCTATCCCGTCCCTGAACGCGACGGAGGGCTTCCAGCCCGTATCGGAGGTAAGGTCGGAGATGTCAGCCCTGAGGTAAGTGACTGACCTGCCGTTGTAGGGAACCGCGCCATAGCATGCACCGGTATACGAGGGATTGACCAGGGCGGTTATTTCCTCAAGGTATTCCTTGAGGGGGCGAGATTCGCCGCTCCCCAGGCAGTAGGTCCTGCCGTCACAGCCGCTCTCCCCCAGCACATAGAAGGCCTTGCCCGCATCATCCTCAAAGAGGTAATCCCACTGGTGGGTACAAGGCCCCAGGTCCATCTTCTCGCCGGATTTGCAATGCGCGATGAAAGTCTTTATCAGCGTCGCCGGGCTGTCGTTCGTGCC
>JAFSSU010000194.1 GCA_017450845.1 Treponema sp. | reverse complement strand
CGGATCTCCTCGTCACGCCCGATCACCGGGTCTATCTTGTCCAGGCGGGCGCGGGCCGTCAGGTCGGTGCAGTACTTCTCCAGCGAGCGCATCTTGGACTCTGGGTCCTGGCTGTCCACTGTCTGGTTGCCCCGGACGGCCTTCAGCGCCTCCATCGTCGCCTTCCTGTCGCAGCCGTGCGAGCGCAGCAAGTCGCCGGTCTTGTCCTTGGCCTCCGTCATCGCGAGGAAGAGGTGCTCGGTGGAAAGATAAAGGTCCTTGAGGGAGGCCATCTCCTTCTCCGCGAGAGCGAGCGTCCGCTGCGCCTCGCCGGAGAGCGTCATCTGCGTGTTGCCCGAGACGGTCGGGTACTGGTCTATCAGGTGCTCAAGCTCCGAGAGCAAAGTCTCAGGCTGCACGCCTATCCGCTCGACGAGCGGGGGTATCGTTCCGTCCTTCTGGCGGAGCATCGCGGTCAAAAGGTGCTCGTTGCCGATCTCGCTGGAGCTTTTCTGCATGGCGAGGTTCCCCGCCTCCTGTATCGCGTCCTGCGTCTTGAGCGTCATCTGGTCATAGTTCATGTTTTACCTCCTGCCCGGGCAACGGCTGTCCGGGCCCGCATCTGCCTCTCAATATAGCGAAAATCGGAGGATAAGGCAAAAAAACTGGCAGCCCGTCTCATGGGCAAAGTAGTCCTTCAGCCGGAACAGGGCGTCCTTGTTATATTTGCGACTGCATTTTTCGACCGAATAATGTGCCTGAGACTGCGTTTTTCGACCGAATAATGCAGGAAAGGGAAGGTCTTGGTCTCTTTGTAAAAAGTGTCGCCGATTTGTTTTAGGGCAGCAGAGATTGGAATCTCTGCCTGAACTCGTCCTGTGCGGTCAGGCAGGTGTCGCGGAGATAGCCCCTCTCGTTCCGCCATTCTTTGAGGCCCCGGTAGTAGAAGAATTTCAGCTCCTCCGTGATGATGAAAGGCGTGATGCCGTGGCGCAGGCATTCCTTGAAGATGATGAGCCTGCCGACCCTGCCGTTCCCGTCCTGAAAAGGATGGATACTCTCAAACTGTACGTGGAAGTCAAGGATGTCGTCAAGCGATACCTGCGTCTTTGCGTTGTATCCGGCGAGGAGGGCTTTCATGAGGGAAGGAACTTCCTCCGGGCGTGCCGTGTCCATGCCCCCCACCTCGTTCGAAAGCATCTTGTAGCCGCCAACCTTGAACCATGATTTCTGGCTGTCGCTTGTTCCGTTTTTCAGGACGAAGTGCAGCTGCTTTATGAACGCTTCGGTCAGCTTCCGCCCGGCGGAATCGATTACAAGGTCAACACAACGGAAGTGATTCACGGTCTCGATGATATCGTCTACCCTGACGCTTCCGTCGCTTGCACCGAGGGTCTTGGTCTCGAAAATCCACCGCGTCTGCTCGTGGGACAGGCGGCTGCCCTCGATGTGGTTGGAGTTGTAGGTAAGCTCAATCTGGCAGGCATGGTACAGGCCGCCGGGCATTCCCGCGTCTTTTTCCCGCCGGAGTATGTCAAGGATGCTTTCCTTGCCTAGGGCCGAGTGCCGCTTTTCCCGCCCGGGCTTTTCTGCCCCGGAGGGAATGAGCCAGGTCTTCCCTTCCAGGACGCTGCCGGGAACCCGTCCCTGCGAGCAGTAACCCCGGACGCTGCGGGGGGACACGCCCCATCTTCTTGCGGTCTCTTCTACCGAAACAAATTCTGCCATCGGCAATAGTATAGCATGTTACCGGCAAAATATAAAGGG
>JAFSSU010000193.1 GCA_017450845.1 Treponema sp. | reverse complement strand
GAGGAGAAGGGGCGCGTTGAGACCATCAAGCTCATGATGGGTAACATGAACCTGACGTTCGCGCAGGTCATGGACGCGCTCAAGATAGAGCCGTCCGAGCGGGACAAACTCGCGTCCCTCCTGTAGCGGGCAGGGTATCAAGTCCTGATGACGGCTCTTTGCGCAGGAACAGCTTCTGATGTACATCTCCCCACCGCAGGGGCTGACAACTCCAGCCTCCCCGGCATGGGCGGCGTGTTTAACACGACAAACTGCCATTTGTACCACTACGCGGGCAACAACCCGGTCAGGTACGTGGACCCGGAGGGGGAGGGAGGACTTTTATTTTAAAGATATCCCATCTCAAATAATGACCGAAGGCCACTGGCAAGACACCCCAAAATGGATAATGGATATAGATGATTCACTTACAAAATTTTTTGCTAGGAACGTTGCAGGAATAGGTCCTGATGGAATTGTCCGTACAATGGACGGTCGTTTGATTGCTATGTCTGAAAGCGGAACAGACTTTGCATATTCTGAAAAAGTGATGGACTGTATGTTCTTTTGTATGACAGCGTTGATTTCAGTTTATTGTTTGCCAAAAGCATCTATTGCTACGAAATCTATTGATTTGTCAGGAACAGGAGAATATGGAAACGTTGGTGGACATCATGTTCATGCGAAGGCTGCTTTTAAGGGTGATATAAACTATAATCCAAACAAAGGTTTTTCAATAAGTCAAGAGTTTATTGAAAGAAATGGATTGAATCATCAAAAAAAATGACAAGTGTTCAGCGGAAAATGTTTAAAGAGTTAGCAGAAAGTGGACGAGCAAATACTCTTGCAGCTCATACACAGATTGCCAGAGAAGCCTTAAAAGCTGGAGGTGCAAGTCAGGAGTTAATAGATGCCCTCATAAATAAATCTTTAGAAAACTTATCTATTCAAGGTGTAACACAACCGTCAAGAATACCTTGGTATTATAGATAAATATGGAGAGAGATAATGAATGACATTTCAGATTTTTTTGGAAAGATTTTGATTGACGATGTACGAGACAGAACAATCAGAAATATTGATTCGATTGTTACAGGAAGAATGAAAGATGAAGATTCTCAATGTCTTTATAAGAAAATTTGTTTGCTTAGTCTTAAGCAAAATGAATTAATAAATGAATTAATTCCCAAAATAGTTGATTTTACTCTACATAATATGTTGGAAATGTTTGAGGAACATGAGGAAATTGAATTGACTGTGAAGGGGCGGAATCTTAATGAAATAAGTGATGGTCTTGCAGGAGAGTTGTATACTGAAGATGGTTGGATTCAGAAATATACAAAACAGAGATATGAGGAAATGTAAAAAGAAAAATATAGGAAGTTCTAAAAACTTAGGTATTGCCTGCCGAAAATGCGCCTTGCCTTTTCTGCCTTTTTGGGGTAGAGTAAGGGCATGAACATGGAAGCATTCGTACTGGGCTGCGGGGGCATGATGCCGCTGCCTTACCGCCACCTGACCTCCGTCCTGCTCCGGCGGGAGGGGGACCTTTTCCTCTTTGACGGGGGGGAAGGGACCCAGGTCTCGCTGAGGCGGCTGAACCTGAAATGGAAGAAAATCAACGCGATATTCGTCTCCCACACCCATGCCGACCATGTGACGGGCCTGCCGGGCATCCTGATGCTCTCGGCCCAGGTGGAGCGGACGGAGCCGCTCTACATCTACGGGCCTCCGAAAATCGCCGAGTACATAGAGACCAGCCGCCGGGTGCTGGATATGTACATAAACTATCCGATTGTCGTCAGCGAGATTACCGCCCCCTGCACGGTCTACGGGGGCGAGGACTTCTACGTCCGTGCCTTCCCCCTGTCGCACACCAAGACCTGTGTCGGCTACACGCTGGAAGAATTGGACAGGCCGGGCGAGTTCGACCCGGAGGCGGCGACCAGGCTAAAGGTCCCGCGCGGCCCCCTCTGGGGCAAGCTGCAGCACGGCGAGAAGGTGCTCAACGCCGACGGGGAGGAAATTCTTCCGAATCAGGTGGTCGGCGGGGCACGTCCGGGACGGAAGTTCAGCTTCGTGACCGACACGATCTACCTGCCCTCAATCGCCAAGGAGGTGCGGGGGTCAGACCTCCTTATCTGCGAGGGGATGTTCGCTGACGAGCTTGCCGACCAGGCCAAGGAGAAGAAGCACATGACCGCCAGGCAGGCGGCGACGATCGCCCGCGACGCGGCCGTCCGCCGCATGGCGATGATACACTACAGCCCCCGCTACACCGACCGCGAGCTGGACAAGCTGCTGGAGGAGGCGAGGACGGTCTACCCCCAGGCGGAGCTGTCCCGTGACCGCATGCACTTCGACATTCCCTACAGGGATGCGTGATACAATAGAAGGAAAACTGGAATCCGGCGTTCGGGCCAGTTCCCTCTGCAAGTCCTACGGAAAAGCCGGGCACCTTGTCCGTGCCCTGGACGACGTGGACTTTGCCGCAGGGCCGGGTCAGGTGACCGTCCTCCTGGGCCCGAACGGGGCGGGCAAGTCCACTCTGCTGGCCTGCATCGCGGGCATCATCCTGCCTGCGTCCGGGGAGATCCGTGTCTGCGGGGAAGCTGAGCCTGACAAAATCCGGGCCCTGGTCGGCTATTCCGGCGAGGCCGGGTGCTTGGACGGGGACCTGACCGTCGCGGAGACCCTTTTCTTTGAGGCAGGCCTGCACGGCTCCGGCAGGGAGCCGGTCAGCCGCGCCGTCAGCCTGACCGGGATTCAGGATGAGCTCGGAAAGAAGTGCCGGACTCTTTCCAAGGGATATGCCCAGCGGGTCAGCCTGGCAAAGGCAGTCTGCTCTGACCCCCCGGTGCTCGTGCTGGACGAGTTCACGGACGGCCTGGATCCCGCGCAGACGGTCTCCGTCCGCCATGCCATCAGGGAGCTTGCAAAGGAGAAGACGGTAATAGTCTCCACCCACAGCATGGGGGAGGCCGGGGAACTGGGCGGGCTTGTCAACGTGATGGCGCATGGCAGCATCGTCGCAAGGGGGACAGGGGAGGAAATCATCCGGCAAAGCGGGAAAAAAACGCTGGAAGAGGCCTTCATAAGCCTTACCGGCGCGTAAAAATGAAATTTTCCTTGACCGAGTATAGAAAAACATTCGATAATATTATATAATGCCGTGGTAATGGTGCCGGGCATGCAATGCTTCGGTTCTGCACAGGGGGAATGGTGACAGTTCATTTCTGGGGTGTAAGGGGCTCTCTTCCGACTCCTTTGACACCAGAACAGATTCAATCTAAGATTATTGCTGCCGTGGAGCGGATTACGCCCAAGGACATAGAGTCCCAGGATGCGCGTACCCGCTTCCTCGCCATGCTGCCCGAGTGGCTGTTCGGCACGGTCGGCGGCAATTCCCCCTGCGTGGAGCTGACGTCCTCATCCGGTACCAAGTTCATAATGGATGCAGGGTCGGGCCTGAGGGAGCTGTCCGTTCACGGCGAGCCGCCCAAGGACTTCCACTATTACCTTTTCATGTCCCACTTCCACTGGGACCATATACAGGGCATTCCCTTCTGGGGGGCGGGCTTCAACCCCAAGGCGACCATAGAGGTCTACTCGGCTTTCCCCGACGCGGAGAAGGTCCTGAGCAGGCAGAACGACCTGCCCTATTTCCCTGAGAACTGCCGCTGGAACAGGATAAAGGGGAGGTTCCGCTTCCACCAGCTCAAGAACATGGAGACCATCTTCATCGGTACCACCAAGATTACGATGAAGAAGATGCGGCATCCCGGCAACTCCTATTCCTACATATTTGAGGAGAACGGCAAGAAATTCGTCTATGCGACGGACGTGGAGCTGCTCGATGCCGACCTTAACACCAAGGACGGGAAGAACGACGTCTTCAAGGATGCGGATGTCGTCATCATGGACAGCCAGTACAACATAGACGATGCCGAGGCAAAGAAGAACTGGGGGCACAACGTCTACTACCGGGCGGTTGACTTCGCGACGACATACAACACGAAGAGGCTCTTCCTCTTCCACCATGAGCCGACCTACAACGACCAGCAGATTTACGCTATGCTGCAGGCCGCCCGCTGGTATGCGGAGTCCTCTGAGAATTCCAAGCTTCAGATAGAGATAGCCATAGAAGGTCAGGACGTGGAGCTTTAATGGGAAAGAAATCCGGCCCTAAGAAAAAGAAGCAGGTTTTCCTTGCGATATTACTGGTCCTGCTCATGCTTGTCCTGATGGCAGGGATTGCAGGGGTCCTCGCGGTTCGTTATGCCCTGAGCCCGGTCTCGGAGGACAAAGAGACGGCGACGGCCTATGAGCTTCATGTCCCGAACGGGATGACCGTCATGGAGGCCGCGGCGAAGCTTGAGGCGGAGGGAATCCTCAAGTCCCGCTACATCCTCTACGCCGCCGCCCGCTACAGGCTCTTCCACCACGAAAAGCCATTCAACCTGAAGAGCGGGGCGTACAAGCTGGATTCCTCCATGCCTCTCGAAGAGATTTATGACCTGCTTCAGACGGGCTCGCCGGAGAACATAAAGGTCGTCGTACCGGAAGGGCTGACGATTTCGAAGACCGCCGCCATAGTCGCCGCCACGGGTCTGTGCGGCGAAGCGGAATTCATGGAGGCCTGCCGTTCTGAGGATCTCGTGCGCACGTACGGCTTTGCTTCCCGCACGCTGGAAGGCTACCTCTTCCCCGACACCTATTTCTTTACCGAGGGAATGGACGTTCAGAGCATCGTGAAGAAGTTCCTGGACAACTTCGTCGAGAAAGCGGGGGATATCCCAGAGCTTGACGGTATAACGCCCGAAAAGCTCAACGAGAGGGTCATCCTCGCCTCGATAGTCGAGCGAGAGTATCAGGTGGCGGACGAGGCTCCGCTCATATCTAGCGTCTTCCAGAACAGGATTGACAGGGGCATGGGGCTCCAGTCATGCGCGACCGTGGAATACATACTGACGGAGATAGAGGGGAAGCCGCACCCGGACAGGATAACATACGAGGACCTGAAGATTGACAGCCCCTACAACACCTACAAGTGGGCAGCCCTGCCGCCGACCCCGATATGCAGCCCCGGCCTGGTCGCCCTCAAGGCGGCGGCGGCACCTGCCAAGACCGACTACTATTATTTTGTCCTGACGAACCCCGCTGAGGGCAGCCACACCTTCAGCAAAAGCTTCAAGGGGCACATAGAGGCCGAGAACCTCTACACCAAGCCGTCAAAGAGATGAGCGGCCGCATAACGAGGGAATCCCTTGACGAGGTCACAAGCAGGACCGACATCGTGAGCGTGGTCGGCGAGTACGTAGCCCTGACCCAGAAGGGGAACGACTGGTGGGGCTGCTGCCCCTTCCACAATGAGAAGACCCCTTCTTTCAAGGTTGACCAGGAGCGCAAGCTTTACTACTGCTTCGGCTGCCACAAAGGCGGCAACGCTATCAAATTCGTGCAGGAGATGGAGAAGCTTGACTTCCCCGGTGCGGTGGAGCGACTGGCAAAGAAAGCCGGGGTCACGCTTGCCTACGAGGACGGAGGACAGGGCTTCCAGCCGGATGACTCCAGGCGCAAGCTAAGGGATGAGTACATCGAGCTGTACACTCGGGTATCGACTTCATTCCATTATTTCCTCATGGAGACGGAGGCCGGCCGCTTTGCCCTGGACTACATCCACAAGAGGGGGCTCTCGGACGAGACGCTCGAGAAGTTCAAGCTCGGCTACAGCCCCGCCGACAAGAGGTGGCTCTACGCCTTCCTCAGGAAGAAGAACTACAGCGAGGAATTCCTGGACGCATCCGGGCTTTTCAGCAAGAAATACAAGGGCTACGCCTTCTTCTCGGACCGCCTGATGTTCCCGATCTTCAACCGGGACGGCAAGGTCGTCGCGATGGGGGGAAGGTTCCTTCGGGGTGACGCGGACAAGTCGCCAAAGTACATGAACTCCGGCGACCTCATCCAGTACAAGAAAGGGGAGACCCTCTACGCCTTCAACTTCGCCAAGGATGAGATCCGCAAGAACAAGAGGGTCATCTTCTGCGAGGGCTACATGGACTGCATAGCCTACCACCAGTGCGGCATAGGATATGCGGTCGCGCCCCTGGGGACAGCCCTTACGCCCGAGCAGGTCAAGATAATCAAGCCCTTCGTGACGACGGTGCTCCTCTCGTTCGACAGCGACGGGGCAGGGCAGCAGGCAACGAAGAAGGCCATCTACATGTGCCGCGCCCAGGACCTGGAGGTGAGGGTCATCCGTCTTTCCGGGGGCAAGGATCCTGCGGAAATTATGTTGAAATTCGGTGGAAAAGTCTTGACAGATGACGTTAACTCCGCTATATTAGACTGTGATTTTCTGTTATCCAAACTGCTGGAGCTTTACCCGAAGACCAACCCCGAGAACAAGGCCCGGGCTTCCATGGAATTCTTCGAGTATGCGGATGCCCTGCAGTCGAACGTCAGGAAAGAAGAGAGCCTCAAGCTTTTCAGCCAGGCTTTCGAGATTGAACTGGAGGCTCTTAGGAGAGATTACAGCGACAGAAGTCGTCTTTCCAGGCATTTCGGGAAGGCCGTTAAAGGGCAGGAGACGGATCAGGCAGCCGCAGAAATCAAGCTATCTGCGGAATTGCAGGCCGTTGCCACCGCCGTGAATGATGACGCAAGGCTTTTCCGTAAGATGCGGGAAGAAATATCCGCGGAGGACATTGAGGACCCCGTGGCGCGCAGGTTGTTCGCTATTCTTGAAGAATGTTCGGAGCATGACAATTTTTCAGTAAATTCAATACTCAACAGGTGTGATGATGAGGCCGTCAAGGCTTTCATCGTTAATTCGATACGGCAATTTTCGGATTATGCCGAAGATTCTGTAAGGGATGCCGCCAAACGCATAAAGATTGGCTCGCTGGAACGGAGGGAGAAAAAGCTTCAGGAGCAGCTTCTCTCTTTAAGCAGGAGTTCATTGGATGAGGATAGGAAAAAGGTAAGCCAGCTCCTAGAGAAGAAAATGGATATCGCCAGGCAGATTGACCTGCTGCGATGACGCTTTCACTACTTTTAGGAGGCAAAACTATGGAAACTTCTGATGACGAATTAAAAAAGGCAGAGAACGTGGCAGAAGAAATCAAGACAAAAAAGACAAGGAAATCAAAAAAGACCGGGAAGAAATCCCAGGGAGAGGGCGGGCTGGACAAGAAGTCCCTGGAGACCCTCGCCGCGGAGGCTTCAGATGACGGGCAGGATGCCGTGGACATGGACGACACGGATGAAGGCCTGGACGAACGGGTAAAAAAGCTCATAGATTATGCCAAGAACAAGCTGCTCATATCCTGGGATGAGATAAATGAAATCCTCTCGCCCGAATTCGTTAATTCCCCCAAGATGGACGAGGTGCTCCAGATCCTCCCCAAGTACAACATCCAGATAATCGATGAGTCCGATTCCCTCCTTGACGAGGAGGATGAGGAGGCAGAGGAGGAGCTTGAGGATGAGGAGGCGATCGCCGGGGATGACGTCGCCCTGGAGCCGAAGGCCGATGACCCCGGCAAGAAGCGGTTCGTCGAAGGCAGCGACAAGGACAGCATAGACGACCCCATCCGCCTCTACCTGCGCGACATAGGCAAGGAGAACCTCCTGACCGCGGAGCAGGAGGTCACCCTGTCCAAGAAGATGGAGGACGGGCAGAACATCATAAAGGATGTCATAAAGAACTCCGGCATAATGATTCCCCAGTTCTTCCTGATAGCACAGAAGGCATTCACCAGGATAGATCCCAAGGAGCCCGGAAAGGCCCGCAAGGAGATAAACGAGGAGATGGCGGAGAAACGGAGGCTCAAGACCTCCTATGGCTCCATCCTCAAATCCGTCCTGCCGCAGATAAAGCAGTATATCGCCCTCAAGAAGCAGCTCAATGAGAATGACAAGAGCATGGATATTTTCCAGAACGAGCAGCTCCTGAGCCTGAAGGCACAGATTGACAAGGAGCTCCAGAAAATAGAGTTCCAGACAGAGGAGATAGCGAGGTTCAGCTCAAAGTTCCTGGATGCGACCGAACGCATAGACGTGTACCAGCGGCAGCAGGAAGAGATGATGAAGAAGCTCCGCATCAGCGACCCAGCCGGCCTCCGCTCCATCGGCAAAAGGCTCGCCATCCACTCCGAAAGCGTCAAGCTGGAGCAGGAGCTGGGCATGGATTCGGACAAGATTCGTGAGGTATACACCCAAATTCAGAAAATCGACAGGCGGCTCCACAACATCGAGTACGAGTTTGAGAACAGCGTCTCTGAGATTCTCACGAAAACCAAGGAGATAAACCGGGGCAGGGAGATGATGGAGCTGGCAAAAAAGCGGCTCATAGAGGCCAACCTCCGTCTGGTCGTCTCCATAGCGAAGAAGTACACCAACCGCGGGCTCCAGCTCTTCGACCTGATTCAGGAGGGGAACATAGGGCTCATAAAGGCAGTCGAGAAGTTCGAGTACCGCAAGGGCTATAAGTTCTCGACCTACGCAACCTGGTGGATCAGGCAGGCGATAACCCGCTCCATCTCGGATCAGGCGAGGACCATCCGCGTCCCCGTCCACATGATCGAGCAGATAAACAAGGTCGTGCGAGAGGGCAGGCAGCTGCTCCAGAAACTCGGCAGGGAGCCGACCGACGAAGAGATCGCCGCCCAGCTTTCATGGCCGGTAAGCCGGGTCAAGCAGGTGAAGAGCGTAGCGAGGGAGCCCATATCCCTTGAGACCCCGATAGGAGAGGAGGAGGACAGTTCCCTCGGAGACTTCATCGAGGACAAGGAAGTGGAGAATCCCGCGACCCAGACCGCCTACACGCTCCTGCAGGAACAGCTGAGCAAGGTCCTGAACACTTTGCCAAACCGCGAGCACGAGGTCATCAACATGCGCTTCGGGCTTGACCACGGCTATTCCCTCACGCTTGAGGAGGTGGGCCTGTATTTCAATGTCACGAGGGAGCGAATCCGCCAGATAGAGGCGAAGGCCCTCCGTCGCCTGCGTCATCCTCGCCGCGCCTCCGGCCTGAGGGATTACATCGACCAATAGAATCTTCCCGGGAGAGGGTGGCTCTCCCGGGAGCCCCACCTGAAAAACCGTTTTTCTCAATCCGATACTAGACATAAGGGGAAAAAAACGCTATAGTTGTTTGCTATAGCATTTTGAGGGGTCATGTCAATATGAAAATGTCCGAGGAAATTCGCACCAAGCTTGAGAAGCTTCAGGAAGTACTCAAAGAAAAATACGAGATTGAGGAAAAAATGAAGGAGCTTCCCAAGGCGCTTGATATCAGCAAAGAGACGTTGGAGAGTCTCAAGCATGGCTGGTTTGAAAAGAACGCGGAGTATGAGTCCGAGAAGGCCAAGGTGGAAGCCCTCAAGCAGGAACTTGACAGAGCCGTCAGGGACAGGGAAATGGGCGAGAAAAACATGGACGACATAAAGACCCACCGCGAATATGAGATCCTTGACAAGCAGATAAGCGAGGCCCAGCGGAAAGAAGAGGAAATCCGCAAGAACCTCCAGCAGGAGGAGAGGAAACTTGAGGAGCTCAAGGATGATCTTGACAACGAGAACGAGCTCATTGAGTCCCAGAAATCTGATGTCGAAAAAATCAAGGCAGAGAACGATGCCTATGCGGAGAAATTCCAGCAGCAGCTCGAAGAACTGAAGGCCAAGGAGGACGAGGCTTCCGAGGACATAGACAATGAGATTGTCTATAAGTTCCAGAGGATTATAAAGAGGAACCAGAAGGGTATCGTCGCGATAAAGGGAAATGTCTGCGAAGGTTGCCATATGATTCTGCCTTATCAGTATGCGGCTGATGTCCGCAGCGGTGACAAGGTGTATTTCTGTCCTTACTGCAGCCGTGTAATTTACTACGAGGAAGTGCAGGATGGAGAGGAGCAGTTTTACTCGCCCGAGGACACCGGCAGTTTGCTCGGTGTTGGTGACGATGATGTCGATGACGAGTTCGCCGACGAGGATGAGGATGTCAGCGAGGCATCATCTTCCGAAGAAGGTGCTTTCGCGTCGGACGAGGAGTAGAGCAGGGTGAATGGCAGAAGGTGGGTTTCCGCGACTGAGGAGACCTACTTCCTGTGGATATAAAAGATGACCGCGCGGTCCGGGCTCATGACAGCCTGTGTCCGTGAGGGAAAGTCCGGGCTCCGCCGGAAGTGATGCCGGGTAATAACCGGGGGGCAGGTAAAACTGCCTACAGAAAGTACTACAGAAAATAACCGCCTGCACCTCCGTGCGGGTAAGGGTGAAAAGGCAGGGTAAGAGCCTACCGCGCCCCTGGTAACAGGGACGGCACAAGCAAACCTCATCAGGAGCAAGATTATGCAGCGGCTTGGCGTTCCGGCCTTATGCCGCGGGTGAATCGCTGGAGCTTCCCGGCAACGGGTGGCGCAGATAGATGGTCATCGAGTCCAAAACCCGGCTTATTTTATATCCTTTTTCTTTTTTGGGTGGGGGTACATGAAGAGGGCGAGAACACAGGATGGAAGGATAGCTCGGCGCAAAAGCAAGCTCTTGAAAAGGCTTGCTGTGGTCGTGCTTTCTGCTGCCGTTCTCGGTATCGGTACAGTGCTCACATTACGCTTCATCAAACATAAGTTCTATTCCGAAGATTCGATTTATGCCCTCTATGACCACTGGAAAAACAATGACATAGACACGGTCTATGATTTGTCTGGCAGGATTCTTCAGGACAATATATTCCAGAACACCGCCCTGACCTTCAGGGGCTACAGCGCGCTCAAGCTCGCAGTAGCAAACATCGCGAGCATAAACGAGGCCCAGGCATACATAGACGAGGCAATAAACAAGCTCCGTATTGCGATTCAGACATCCGGTGGCAGGACGCAGGGACAGACCTATTATGTGCTGGGGCTCGCCTACTTCTACCGGGACAAGCTGTCTTCCTTTCATTATTATGCGGACCTCGCGGTCAAGTACCTCCTTGAAGCAAGGGAGAGGGACTACAGGTCGGACGACATAAGCGAACTGCTAGGAATCTGTTATGCGGAGCTTGGCGACAAGGAGAAAAGCATACAGGCTTTCTCCGAGGCTATGCTCGTGCATGAGACACCATCCCTCCTGTATAACCTGGCAAAAGAGTATTACTCCATCTCCGAGAAAGCCGTCGCAAAGCAGTATCTCGCGCGGGTGCTGATGACTTCCGAGGATGACGAGCTCAAGATAAACGCCCGCAACATCCTCGGCAAAATATACATCGATGAGGGAAACCTGGAGGCCGCGCAAAAAGAATTTGATGCAATTTTGGAAAAAAACGCAAATTTTGCTGACGCGCACTATGGACTTGGTATATTATATGAGAAGCAGGGCGATAATGCCAAGGCAAGGGCCGAGTGGCGCAAGTGCCTCAAGCTGCAGGTAAAACACGCGGGAGCTTTGCAAAAGCTCTCTGAGATAAAATAGAAAACAGTGACGGAGGTCAGATTTATATTATGGGACTGTTGGACAGCTTTACGACTGACATAGGGATAGATTTGGGGACCTGCAACACCCTGATTTACGTGCGGGGGCAGGGCATAGTCATAGACGAGCCGTCAGTCGTCGCCGTGGAGAAGGGAACGGGAGCGGTTGTCGCCGTCGGAGCGGAGGCAAAGAGGATGCTCTGGAAGACTCCTAGCGGCATAGTCGCTATCCGCCCCCTCGCAGACGGAGTCATCTCCGACAGCAGCTCAACGGAAAAGATGATAAAATACTTTATTTCCAAGGTTATGCCCCATCACCACCTGTTCAAGTCCATAAGGATGAAAATAGGAATTCCATCCTGCATAACCCAGGTAGAGCGCGATGCTGTAATGGCCGCAGCCCTGAAGGCCGGTGCCAAGGAAGTTGAGGTCATAGAGGAAAGCCTTGCCGCAGCAATCGGCGCTCAGATTCCGATTTATGAACCCGCCGGTCACATGGTCTGCGACATCGGCGGTGGAACTACTGAGGTTTCCGTCATTTCCCTCGGCGGCATGGTCATCACAAGCTCAATCCGCACCGGAGGCAACGAGTTCGACGAAGCGATTGTCAAGTATATCAAATCGACCCACAGTCTCATCATCGGCCCACAGATGGCAGAAGGCCTCAAAATTGACATCGGGAACGCGACTGCCGAGGACGCAATAGAGCACAAGGAGATAAAGGGTACTGATGCAGTAACCGGGCTCCCGAGAAGGCTTGAGGTGGACTCCGTCGAAGTCCGGGAGGCCCTGAAGGATCCGATTACGAAAATCGTCGAGGAGATAAAGAGGACCCTCTCACGCACTCCGCCGGAACTGGCCGCCGACATCGTGGAGCGCGGCATAGTCATGACCGGGGGAGGTTCCATGCTCAAGGGCTTGCAGAAACTCATCCAGAAGGAGACAGGAGTTCCCTGCATTCTCGTGGAGAAGCCGCTTGAGTGCGTCGCCGTAGGGGCAGGGCAGGCATTCGAGCTTTTCCGCGACATGACTTCCAACAGGTCAATCTATAACAACATCAACAGCTGACAGGCATGAAGAAGCGTGTTTTCCTCAAGCTTCCCGAGCTGACACTTTCGGTTCTCGTCATCTCCAGCGCGTTGATGCTGGGCTTCTCATCAGGTGGGTTTATCATCAACGTCAAGACGCTTGGTTTCTCCTGCTTCTCAACCATGCAGAGAGGGGTAAGCGCCGTCGCCGGGGGAATATCGTCGTTCTTCACGTCGGTCAGGGACATTGCGACGCTCAGGGAGGAATACAACGCACTCACGGAGAAGCTCAAGGACTACGAGTACCTGAGACGGAGCAACGCCGAGATACGCAAAGAAAACGAAAGGCTGAGGGAACAGCTGGGATTGTCCCAGACCGTCAGTTACCGGAACATAACGGCCCAGATTATCGGCCGCGATGCGGACAACATCTATTCAGGAATAACGATAGACAAAGGCGTTATGAGCGGCATACGGAAGAATATGCCGGTAATCGCTATACAGAGCGGTAGCATCGGAATCGTCGGCAAGGTGGTCACGGTAGGACTTGCGACGAGCATCATCATGCCCGTCTACGACAGGAACTGCAACATATCGGCGAGAATCCAGAACACGCGGGACCAGGGGCTGGTCTCGGGGAACGGAAGCATTGATACGCCACTTTCCTTGAACTACATAAGGAAACGCGTCCTGGAGGAGATACACTTCGGCGACATTGTGGTCACGAGCGGGGAGAACGGCAACTACATGCGGGATATCCCCATCGGGACCATCAGCAAGATAACGGTGCTGGACTACGACTCCTCCCTTGAGATAGAGATGGAGCCTATCATAGATTTCTCTCGGCTTGAGATGGTCTTCGTCGTGGATCAGACCGCCCCGAACAAGGCGGTGGAGGAAAGTCTTGAAGGACAATAATTATCTCAAAGGAACACTCGCCGCATCCTTGATTATCCTGCTGGCGGCACTCATCGAGAACGCGATACTCTCGAACATAGTCTACCTGCCGGCTGTCCCGGACATCTGCCTGATATGCGTCATCTTCCTCTCCCTTCAGAACGGAAAACTGTTCGGTGAGGGGGAAGGTTTCTTCTCCGGCCTCTGCCTGGATTTTCTGGGGGCCTGTCCTTTCGGGCTGAACTGCCTGTACAGGACGGTCATAGGCTACCTTGCGGGGATTTTCCACCGGGTCATTGGGACCGACGGTTTTTTGACCCCCATATTGCTTGTCCTTGCGGGAAGCCTGACGAAGGCCATCATGCTTTTGCTCATCGGCCTCCTGTTCCCCATGATTAAATTGAATTTCTCCCCGCTCAACACCATATTTCTCTGGGAGATTGTGGAGAACATTATTCTGGCACCGGTACTTTTCAAGTTGCTCGGCCTCTTCAGGAAATACATCGATATTTGGACGGAGGCGGCATCATAAAATGCCTTTGAATTCATCGGATGACAACATAAAGAAGAATCTCAGGCTCTCGTTTCTTCTTCTGATTTTTGCGCTTGTGTTCGTGACCTACCTCTACCGGCTTTTCGTCCTGCAGATTGTCCAGGGAGGAGAGTACAGAAGCCAGTCCAAGCAGATTTCCAGCACTATGCGCACAATCCCGGCCCAGAGGGGCGAAATCTTTGACCGGAACGCGAACATGCCCCTCGTCATCAACACGGACTCTTTCTCCGTCAGCGTTATTCCCGGAGAAATTCCTTCCAACCTCTACGACACGGTAATCCTCAAGCTGGCTGACTATCTGGGAATGACAAAGGATGCGATAGACAGAAAGATTTCTCCAAGCATCCGGCGCTCGTTCACCTCTGTCGAAGTCAAGGGGAACGTCGCGTTTGAGGTCATATCCAACATAGCGGAGAACATAACTGACCTTCCGGGGGTCACATGGACAAACAAGCCCACGAGAAATTACGTTGTCTCCGGCTCAATGAGCCATATTCTGGGCTATGTCGGTGACATAACCCGGGACGAGCTGAACCTTCTCTACAACAAGGGCTACACAAAGAATTCGATAATCGGCAAGACCGGCATAGAAAAGCAGTATGACGAGCTCTTGCAGGGCAAGCAGGGCAGGGAGAGCCGTACCGTCGATGCGAGGGGGCGAATCCTCAACGACAAGCCGATAATCACGCCACCGACGAGCGGCAGCAACCTTGTCCTGACGATAGATACGACCATCCAGACGCTGGCAGAAAAGGCCCTCGGCGAGAGGGTAGGCTCCATCGTCGTCCTGAAACCCGCGACCGGCGAAGTCCTCGCGATGGTATCATATCCATTCTTTGACGCGAATCTCTTTACGAGCGGCAACTATTCCTCGCAGTATGCGGCCCTTGCGACAGCCCCAAACAACCCGCTCCTGAACAGGGCGGTCAACGCGACGTATCCGCCCGCGTCTACGTTCAAGACAATAATGGCAACTGCGATGCTCAATGAGAAAGCATTCTCCTCCGCCCAGTACATCCCCTGCGAGGGAGAGCTGAATTACGGCGGAAGAATTTTCCACTGCCACATCAAGAAGCCGGGGCACGGCAGGCTGGACCTGAAGAACGCGCTCGCCCAGTCATGCGACGTGTATTTCTGGATTGTCGGACGCGACTATCTTGGCGTTGATAAAATCGCAAGCTACGCCAAAGAGTTCGGCTTCGGGCAGGATTTGGAGATAGACCTGCCGGCATCAAAGCCCGGGCTCGTCCCGACCGCCCAGTGGAAGGAAAGGCGTTTCCACGAGAAATGGCTCGGCGGAGACACGATGAACATGTCAATCGGGCAGGGTTTTACCCAGGTGACCCCCCTGCACATGGCGGATATGATGGCTATGGTGTGCAACGGAGGCACGATCTACCGGCCCCACCTGCTGAAAGAAGTCCGTGACGGGGCGACAAACGAGGTCATAGAGGAGACCGCGATAGAGCCTCTGGTCACATCGACAGTCGCGCCAGAGGTATGGCAGGAAGTCAGGAATGACCTGCGCTACACGATAACCGACGGAACCCCTGCGTATCCGATGCACAATAAGGTAGTGCAACTGGCGGGAAAGACGGGGACTGCCGAGGTCAACGGCTATGCAAAGAACCACTGGCACTCCTGGATGATCGCATATGGTCCTTTCAACGGCCCCGTAGAGGATCAGATCGTAGTCGCGACGATAGTCGAGGCCGTCAACGATTGGGAATGGTGGGCCCCTTATGCAACGAACATAGTATTCCAGGGAATTTTCGCCGATCAAAGCTATGACGAGGCAGTGAATACCCTTGGTTTCCGCTACTTGCTGAAGATGTACGGAAGGATGGAATAATGAAGCTCCGGCTGAACGTACTTGCAAAATTTGATTACATACTTATACTCTGCATCAGCATCCTTTCTTTCTTCGGGGTGATGTTCATCTATTCCTCCGGGATAAACTCGGACGGAATCAATGTTTCCAGCGAATACCGGAAGCAAATAGTGTGGTTCGCAGTAGGCTTCGTGATGATGATAGCCTTTACCTTGTTCGACTACCGAAAATTCAAGCGGCAGGCCCTGTATATCTTTGCAGGCAGCATAGTCGTCCTGCTATACACGATGTTCTTCGGAAAGAATGTCAACGGGGCTCGCAGCTGGATTGGCATCAGGAACCTGGGAATACAGCCTTCTGAACCGATCAAG
This sequence comes from Treponema sp., assembly GCA_017450845.1. Classification (GTDB taxonomy): domain Bacteria; phylum Spirochaetota; class Spirochaetia; order Treponematales; family Treponemataceae; genus Treponema_D. The sequence continues at coordinate 7,261 of JAFSSU010000193.1, read as the reverse complement.
CTTGCCTACGTGATTTTCCTTGCCTGGTATCTGGACAGGTCAACGGAGGAAAAGGCCCTGAAGCGCTTTTTCAAGTCACTTGTCATAATGTTCATACCGATGGCATTAATTCTCGGTCAGCCGGATCTGGGAACGGCAACCGTCTACCTGCCGATTTTTCTCTTCATGTGCTTCATGGCGGGCATTCCGACCCGGTATATCATGCTCGTAATCGGCATAGGGGCGACAACCTCCATATTCACGATTCTGCCCATCTGGCAAAGCGAGATCGCACACAGGATAATTCCTGCCATCAGCGTCTTGACCGACAGGAAGTTGTCCATAATGGTCATCTCAGCGGCCCTGCTCGTGACGCTGCTCTGCATCATAGGGTTCGCCATGTTCAGGAAGCAATACTATTACTGGCTGACATACAGCTTCGGCATAATCACTGCAGGACTGGTATTCTCAATCGGGGCAGGGCATGTGCTAAAGCCGTATCAAATACAGAGACTCATTGTCTTCATAGACCCATCCAGTGATTCGCTCGGTGCAGGATGGAACATCATACAGTCCAAGATAGCGATTGGTTCGGGCGGCCTGTGGGGCCGTGGTTTTCTTCAGGGAACCCAGAGCCATTACCGCTTCCTCCCGGAACAGAGCACGGACTTCATATTCAGCATTATCTCTGAGGAAACAGGATTTGCGGGAGGTCTCATCCTGTTTTTCTGCTTCTTCACGATTCTCTTACGTTGCCTTACCATCATGCGGAAGAACAGCAACAGGTTCGGGATTCTGATAGTCGCCGGCATCCTCGGCATGTACTTTTACCATTTCTGCCTGAACGTCGGTATGGTCATGGGCATAATGCCGGTCGCCGGAATTCCGCTCCCGTTCCTGTCCTACGGCGGGTCCGCACTGATAACAAACATGAGCGCGATAGGATTGCTTATGAGCGTTCATTCCAGACGGCTTGACTTTCAGGACAATGTGCTGTAGAGTCTTTGGAAGGCTCCCGGCATTGAGGGAGGATATTTTCGGTATACGATTTAGTAGACAGAACACCAATTATCCGTAGCAAATTAAACTTCGGTTTGCTTTGGGTAATCCTTTTGAAAGGACTTTCAAAAGGAGCTTTTTTTTATGGATAACTACTTCTTGGTTGGCTATGATGGTCATACGCCTGTGTCTGTGTCTCATCTTGGACGGCGCATTTCCAGCCGTTCTGCTGTCAAGGATTTTGACTTCGTCAAGGGCCATATCCTTATGCACAATCCGGCTTTAACCTCTCTTGCTCTGTATCGTGGCTTGTGCTGGTCTTTGACTGGCTTTCTTTCTTCGTCCGGCGTTTTTGAGCTTGTGGAGTGGTAGATATGACAGGTTCTGAATTTTGCACTTTGTACAAGCTGACTGGCGTATATGCTGACGTTGCTTTTCAAGGCACTTTGCTTGAGCTCCGGGAGTTTCTGCGGCAGATTCGTCGGGATGGCGTTTCTGCGGCCAAAATTGCCCGGGGTTATGAGCTTTCGGTCTGGGAGGGTGTCAATCGCAAAGTCTATTGGCACTTTGAGTGTTTCGGGCGTGGCAGAAGAATACATCTTAGGGCGGTGCGCAATGTCTGACAGTCTGGTACAAGAGGCCTGCCTTGAGCTTTTGGACAGGTCGGGCAAGGTCAAGTTCCGCAAGTGGTACAAATCTAAGGCGGTGGCACAGCAGGTCAAGTGCAAGTGCTCGGCCCTGCAAAAAACTGGCGACACCTGGGTAATCTGGACGTTCGACAATGCGACTTCATCGCAAGTCTTGCTCTGGTCGTCCCGTCCGCTCGGCTGGCGTTTCGTGCCTGTCGCCTAGCTTCGTCCAGTCCGACCTAAAACGCAAAGCGTTTAGGTCGGACTAGCAGGCGTTCCTCCCTCTGTGGTGTTGTCTTGGACTTGGCGAAACTTATCCTTTGACCCACCCGGGGGTTTGGGGGCGTAGCCCCCTTCTTTGCGTGGCAATTACGGATTGCTTTCTGCTGTTGCCTTGGCTTCCGGCTTCGCCCTTAGCTTCCGGGCGTTGCTTTTCAGTCGGTTTCGGTCGGCTTGCTCGGCTTGCAAAGTCTGCCGATTTATGATATTTTTCCTTCCGTCTGCGGAGGAAAGAAAATGATTTTTAAGAGGATTTTACAAATTATGGCTTTTTCTATGGGATGTCCTTTGCTTATTCTGGGCTGTTCAGATAACAGTCCTGCTATTTATGACGGTTCGGCTTTTCAGCAAGGGTTTTCTAGCTGGTCGGCTCCTGGCTCTTCTGATTCCGGGATGGAAACTGATGGCGGGGCTGTTGTTTTTTATGCCGATAGCCTTACTCTTACCATGTCTGACGGGTCACAGAAAATCTTTAGGAACGTTTATTACTGGTTTGAGGGGGGGAAGTTCTGGACTTCTAGCAATGTTTTTGAATATGTTGCCCCGCCTGTTCCGGCGGATTGTGTTTCTTGGGTTCGTTCTGGTTCTAAAAATGAAGTATTCCACAATTTTCCAGTTAATTTGACCCTTGATGATTTCAAGGCTCGCTCCCATTATTCGGTATTGAAAACTTACAGGGTGGATGGGAAAGATATTTATTATGCAGAGGGATTGAAAATTGTTACTATTGGTGCGAATAATAGTCAAAAAGAGCATGGTTCTTTTTGGAATTCTGGCGTGTATTTCTATTTTGAAGCTGGGACGTGGGGGTCCTATCCTACTTATCCTTGCACTAACATAATTCTTTCTTGTTCTCCGTCGGGCACTTATTAACCCCCCGCCCCTCCCTTCCGGGAGGGGCTTTTTATCACGTTTTCCTTGATGTCGTATATTTCGTTCTTGATTCTCCTTTACCTTCCAGTTTTTTTCCTTTAGATTTCCGGGCAATCGATTCACGGTTTTGAGCCGTGCGTCCTCCGTATGCTGTCGGGCTGGGCGTGAAAAAGCTCCTTCCCTGCCCGACAGCTTTATCTTACTTAAAGGTGGTTTCCTATGAGAAGGATTGACACACGCTCCGCCGTTATTGGCGGTGCTGTTCTTCTGGGTGCGCTTGTCGTGCCCGTGGTTTCCGACTGGTTCGCCCCTATCGTGACGAACATCCGGGAAAAGATTCAGGGCATGAAGTCCTCTAAGGCGTAAGGGGTGGCAGGATGAACATCACTACTCCGATTTTTGACAATCGCCTTACCCGGGCGGGTTCTACCCGCTTCATTGCGAACGGTGCGAACCTCAAATGCAACGCCCTTCTTTTTGACGTGTCCTTCACCGTTCCGGCTGACTATGCCGGAGGGTGGGATTTCACGAAGTCCGTTTTCGTGACGGTCGCCCTCCGCCTCGGCAGCGGTAACGGCTCGGCGGTCAATCTGATTTCCGGCGTTTCCCTGTTCTCCCTGCTGGCTTACTCCGACTATATCGCCGGGGTTTCGATGGCTTCCAGCAAGTTCGTTGCCGGGGAGCGTGCGAGGATTTCCGGCAGTATCCCGGTCGGCTTCTTCTCCATGGGAAGCTGTGACAGCCTCGACATCGTCGTTAATCTCGGTGACCCCTCAAGCCTTCCGGCTGAGGTCCAGCTGACGATTTCCAACGTGTTCGAGAGCGTTTCGCAGGTCATTCTGTACACCTATCAGAGTGCGAAGCCGTCCGGGGCTGATATGCCCTACACGAACATTCTGGCGGTGTACTATGCTGGTGATAAAACGGTCAACAAGAACGTTATCATCCGTGACCAGCTGGGCACGCAGAACACGAACATCGAGGATGCCGTGGCCCTTTCAAATGCTGTCGGGCGGTTTGAGTTCTTCACCCGGTTCGGCAGGCTCTACAATGAGCCTTACGACCTTTCGCAGGACATTTCAATCAACTGCCCGCCGGATGACGACAAGGCGGAGCTTCTGCTTGTCGGCTACCACTTTGATACCTCCCTGCTTGTGAGCAATGCGGAGGAAGCGGACGCAGGGCGCAACAACCTCATTGCCCTTATCAAGAAGAACGATGAGGAAAAGTACGCTTACCTGTCCGCCCGGGGTCTGGTGTAAGTCGTGGCGAACTGGTTCACTAAGGCACTGAACAAGGTCGGCTCGGCTGTGACCGGGAATAGCGATTACAATGTCTGGCACGACATCAACAAGGTCGGGGCTGGTGTCGGCGGATTCCTCAAGGGTTCTGTCGCCTCCATTCCTAACAGCATCGCTGGTGCTGCCACTGGTGCCTTGACCGGGATGGCGGGCGGGCCTGTCGGTGCGATAGCCGGAGCGATTACCGGGGCTGTCGCTTCTGGTGCGCCTGTCGTCTTGCAAGGTGTCGTTGCTGAGGTCAATTCCTATGACGCTGAGCACGGCTATGAGCCGAACGAGACGGCACAAAATATCGTTGACAAAATCGGCGGGGCTACGAACATCGTTGGCAAGATTGCGAGCGGAATTGCTGGCAGTACTGGCAATGAGAAGCTTGCCGGGGTTGCCGGAGCTGTGGCGAACGTTGCCGATGTTGCCGGAAGCTATGTCGAGGGGGTCGGAGCTTTGGTTTCTGCAAAGGATTCTGGCGGTGTGTCCGGCGTTGGCGGTGGCGTGGTCGTGACGCTTCCTTCCGGCGAGAACGGCGGGAAAGTCTCGGTCACTCCCCTTAACCTTACTGGGTGGCGCAAGGACTACGTTCCTATAACGGACAAGTGGGCGAAAACCGCCCCTGCCCTGAAAATGGAGTAAAGGTTTATGTATTTTTGGAAAAGAGCCTTTGTGTTTTCGTGCTATCTGAAAGATTTGGATGGCACTGGGATTCTGGGTGTCGTGAAGTTCCCTAAAGCTGACGTGAGCAATGGGTCATTCGGCGGTGACAATGTCTCCGCCCTGCTTACTACCCTCTCGCAGCAGCGGATAAAGGACGGCTTGAAGCCCGTCTCTCACGCTTTGCCCGTTGGTGAGAAAGAATACCTTCCGGCTGATTCCCGGCTCTGGTCGGTTCCTTACCTTGGCTTCCTTGCGATAAACAAGACGCTTACCGGGGTTGAGTGTGACGGCGGGGAAAAGAAAAATGCGCTTGTCGCTACCCGCAAGCTGGGGAATAAGACGACCAACTTCTACCTTTTCGAGAGTGATGTTTCCGGGGTCTATTCCGGTTCGTTGGGCCATATGCAGTTCCGCCTGTCAAAGACAGCTGATTCTGAGGTGTGGCATATGCAGATTATAAGCTACTAGCTGGAGGGCTGGCAATGTACGGACGTTTTAGGCGTTCCCGCTATTACGGCGGGTATGGTCGGCGTTACTACGGTCGCCGTTTCTACGGTCGCCGTTACTACCGCAGGCGTTGGTATTAGTTCCTTGCCCTCCTTCTGGGAGGGTTCGGAATTGATAAAGTTTTTATTGGAGCTTGATATAAGCTCGGGATTTAGCAAAATGAGTGACGAAAACAAGCGTTTTCTGATTTCCAAGGTCGCCAATGCTTTGATTAGCTTGGCTTCCGTTCTGGTCGCCTATTTCTTCGGCTCTGGGTCTATCCCTGCCTTGAACTAGGTGGTTCGTCTTTTCTGGGCGGTCGGTGTCTTTGCCGTTCCGCCCTATTTTTTATACTGGCGGTATTTTATGCAGATTCTTGGGTTCAAGATAGATGGCATTTACAAGGCTATTTGTGATGTGTATTACATTGCAACGGCTTTTGTGCAGGTCAAATATGGTAACTGCTCCGGCGAGCCGTCCGGCGTTGGCAAGGTTGTTGCCGAGGAAGAGCGGTTGCAAGAGGGAGATTCAATCTGATGGGTTACGACAATTTCAACAGTTCTGACGTTCATTTTCTTTCCGCCTTGCGGGATTGTTCGCCGAATGTCGTTAAGTTCCTCAAGGGGCTTGCCCTTGGCGAGACTGACGGCATTGTAGATTTCGGCTTCCTTAGCAAGCTCGGCTGCCGTTTTTTCGACGGCAAGGGCGACTACTTCCGGGTCGTCTCGTTCGCAAATAGCAAGCTTTCTTCCGGCGTTCAGTCTCCGGGCTTGCGCTCGTATGACGAGCAGTGTGAGCTGTACATGGTCGGGCGTTCCGGCACTCACCGGGATTACTCCAAAACCTTGACTTGGCAGGGCGTTGCCGTGCCTAAAATCCTGCAGGGCGGTTGGCAGAAGCTTCTTTCCGCTTCGTCCGTTGGGTCTGTCGTTACGAACGCTTGGGGCGGGCAGAGCTATCACAATTACGGCCTTGCGGTCGATATCGTCTTGCGCCGTCTCGGTGATTCGCCGAATCTCGTTGAGCCTGTCACTGTCGGCGGTGTCACTTACCGCACGCTCCGGCAGGTTTACGAGAAGTGCGGGCTTCTCAAATGGGCGAAAAAGTGCGGGCTTGAATGGGGCGGTGACTGGTCGGATTTCCCGGATTATGTCCATTTTCAGGATACGGCCTACAAGCCTTTGCCCCATAAGGTCTATGGTGATAGGTTCTGTTTGCAGAACGCCGACAACTGCTCTTTTGCGGTGTGCCGTGATTACTGGGCGGGCAAGTATGACAAGGAGATTGAGGCTTTTGTCAAGGCTCTTGACGTTCCGCCTAAAGAAGAAGGCACGGATTCCAAGCCCGAGGGCTGGGCGGACAAAGTTAAGGGCGGTTTCCTTTTCATCCTGTTGCTGGTCGGCGGGCTTGTCCTGTATCTGCGGAGGAAGCGGTAAAGATGGCTTTTCTCGCTCATTCCGGCGGAGGTGGCGGTCACGACTTCGGCGGTTCTCATTCCGGCGGAGGTGGCGGTCACGATTTCGGGAAAGTCCTTCCTCTGCCTAAGATACAAAGCTGGGAGGACTTCAAGCAGGCTCTCAAAGAGAGCTGGGAGAGCGGAAAGCAGGGTTTCTTGCCTTGGTTCTTCCTGCTTGTCGTTGGTTTGTGTGCGTGGGTCTGGTTCAAGTACCTTCGCAAGTTTTTCAAGAGGTGTTTTTAGATGGCTCGTATTGCTGAAAAGTTGTCAAGTCCTGTCGTGGAACGTCTGGATTTGACCAGGCATTTCATCACGTTTGATTGTGATTTTGCCTGTTACATGGTTCTCAATCCTTCCAGTGCCGACAGTCTGGAGGGTTCGGATGTTGTCGGGATTCCTATAGGTTCTTGGCAGGTGGATGCTTGGAGTTTCTTGACTAAGGAAGCTTATCCTAACCGGGCGGGCTTCTCGGCGGTCTTTGTTTATGACGCTGAAAAGGTCAATCCTCCCGACACTCAAACGCCGTCCGTGCGTTACTCTGATGTTGATATTGCTCATGCCGTTTCCGGCTTGCGTGGCCAGCCTGTCAATATCACGCAGTTTACTTG
>JAFSSU010000192.1 GCA_017450845.1 Treponema sp. | reverse complement strand
TAACTGTATGCGAAAAAGGGCAGTTTGTCAATGGTTAGTGAAAATTCAGTCGCCTTGGCGGCAAAATTTTCAATACCTGAAAGTATCCAGCCTAGCCGATTTTTTTGCGTATTTACGCAATTTTATCGGGTAGACAGGCTTGCCGTGAGCGAAGGCAAGGCGGCTGCTCCATTTTTTTGCGTAAATACGCATTTTTCGGGAGCAGGAGGCCCTGTCAGCCCCCTGCCAGAATGAGCGTCAGGTCTTAAGGCTGTCGACGGCTTCCTCGCGGCGTTTCAGCTTTTCCAGGAAGTTCCGCATCGTCCTGCTCGCATCCGTCTTGTCTTTGCCGAACCATGCGTCAAGCTCCTGCTGTGCGGGACAGCTCTCGCCGGAAAGGAATGCTTCCTTGACCTTGAGGGCCTCATCCGTCATGGCGAAGGCTCTGCCCGCAAGGTTGTCCAGGGCGGTCCCGCGGTCAATTCCTGCCTGCTCAAGTTCCTCCAGAAGCTGCCGGGTCAGCAGGGCGGAAAGGTAGGGCTTGGTACGGTCCTGCTGCTCCGTGAATACTTTGTCTATGCTGGTAAGGACTAAGGAAATCTCATCTTTTTGCTCAAGCTCCTGCGCCGGTGTCCTTCCACCCGAGTTTTCGAAAACCCTTTTAGTGTCCAGAAGGGAGATTTCTTCCCCCTCGTCATTTACAGTAGTTTCACTCTGTACAGATGACTGAAAGTACCATTTTACGAGGTCTGCAATCTCCTTTTCTGTATGGCCATACATACGGGCGAGATGTTCCTGGCATTCTTTGTTCTGGATATCTTTTCCGTATTCCTTTGCAGAACGAATCATGTTTTTCAGAAGCCTGCGCTTTTTTTCCGGCAGGCTGATGGCCCTCTCGTCAAAAACAATCTTCCTCTCGTTTGCCCGGGTGATTTCCTTCTTGAGGGATGCGGATATGTACTTGATATAGTCTGCCGACGGACCATTAAAACTCTCAAGGCTTCTGTTGACGCAGTCCATGATTTCTGTGCCTGAGTTCCTGACTTTTTCTTCATCAAAAGTGAGCCTTGCCCAGTTCCACAAGCATTCTGCGAGCTTTGTCCTGAGGGAGAGGAATTCTGCCGAACCAGTCCTGCTTTGCGCAGGAATCCGGAAAATTTCTGAGGCGACCCGCGTGATTCTTTCTTCGAGCTTCGTCTTGTCCATTTGTACCTGCCATCTGAATTACAAAGCGAAGAACGCGTCCAGCGACTTCAAGGCTTCTTCTCCGGACGGGGCTTCCATCGCGCCCATCAGGTTGTTCAGGTAGTAGAGCGATGTAACGTCGTACAACTCCGGGTTTTCGGGATAGGTCTTGCCGTCATCGTGCTTGACGAAATCGACCTTGCCGTAGACGACTTTCCTCACGTCGGCATCAAAGAACTTTTCCGCGAAGTTCAGCACGCACATCATTACCATCGGCAGGGGCTTTGGACCGAAGGTGATGTCAACGAACAGCTCTGCCCCCTCCTCGATTTTGGACAGCATGGACCGCAGCCGCTTCTCATGGTTCTTCTTGGTCTCGATGAACTCCGAGTCTATCGTCTCATAGGATATCTTTGCGCCGATAGCGGAGTTTATGCCGTCAAGCTCCTGCTGGAACAGGCCCGCGTTTATGCCGGAGTTACCTTTCTCGGTGACGGTCTTGAGCATTACGACCTTCACCTCGTCGCCCGCCCTTAGTTTCTCCGCAAGCACGGCGTTTATGGGGAATATGACCCTGCCGGAATACGAGCAGCCCGCATTGCCGGTTCCCGCATAACACTGGCCGTCACGTCCAGATGACATTTCCTTCATCGGAATGTCAACGAATACAATCTTCTTCATATAATCACCTCTTTTTTTGTTCCTTATGTCAGGCCCGCGCTCAGGTGAGCAGCAGGCATTTGTTGATCAGTTCCCTCTTCAGGTTTTTTGTGCTCCTCCAGTCTCCCGGGGTCGCTGGTGATGAAAACTGAAGCCTTCTGTCCCCATGGTAGCGTATTTTGGGGTGCTTCTGCTCGGAGACTATCTCGAATCCGCATTTCTCCAGGGATCTGAGCTGCCGCCCTGTGTTGTCCTGTTTGAGAGCGTTCTCAATCTTCGCGGCGATTTTGTTGGCCTCGGAATGCTCGGGGTTGAACCCGACGTTTTTCTGCATGAAGTCTTCCAGAACCTGGAACTTCCTGAAGTAGCTTTCCTTGTCAAGATTCGCCTTTGCCTTGCCAGCCGCTTCCCACAGGAGCCCCATGAAGTATTCCTTTATCTCGGCAGGAAAATTCTCCTTTATGCCGCATTTTATCGTTATGGTCATATCGCCGTCGCGGCTTGACTGCGTCCTGCTGAAATGCCCCTCATAAGACGCACACTTGCTTTTGAGCGAGCTGTTTTCCGCTTCCAGCTGTTCATTCTTTTCCATGAGGTCGTTGTTGTCTTCCTCATACAGCTTGGACATCTCCTCCGCTTCTTGTCTTTTTCCGTCCGCTTCTGAGACTTTTTTCTCTTCCTCCCGGACGAGGCAAGCCAGGGAGTCCTGTAACCGCACGGCGAGCGACCGTGCGAACAGACCCCGTCCAGACCTGCCCAGACAGGCGATGTCCTGGGCGAGCGTTTCCGCCCCCGGGCATTCACTCCGCAAGAACAAGTGCTTCCCCTCGTGATTATGGCACGGGGTGGCGGCGGCTTGCAAGGCAGGTCCGGATTCTCTGGATTCATTGAACATAAACATACCTTTTGTCCTCCTGTCATATACGAGGGGCAATAATTAGAGGAGTTGACAGTTTTTTCTACGTTTTTTCTTCCTTCCACCCTACAAGCCCCTGCGCCCCGCTGGAAGCCCTCCCCGCCCTGTCAGAAGAGGAAATCCTGCGGACGGTCGCCATGTTCCTCAAGGGGGAAGCCGCTGTCATTCTTCATGCAATCACCTCTTGCCTTGTTGTCTGTAGGCAAGAGGCATTTTCTGCCACTTTGCGGGGAAAAATCTGAAAAAAACATCTGAATAATTCGGTAAGCCTTTCGGAAAGATTCTGTAAGCCTTTCGGAAAGATTCTGTAAGCCTTATGGAATGATTCTGTAAGCCTTATGGAATGATTCGACAAGGCCTACGGAAAGATTCGGCAAGGCTTGCAGCGTCGTCAACGTGATGCTTTATAAACGACGGTCCGGACTATTGCCCGGCGCGCCCGCTGATTCCGTTGTGTTCTACGGGGGCTTTTGCGAGAAATCATTCAATGGGTGGACGGCGGCATTTACCGAGGAGGACAGCCTGCTGACCGTGCGGGTACCCAAAGAACCGGGACTCTACTACTTCGGTGCCTATGAACCGTACAAATCCCTGACAAAGGACGCGCTGACGGAGGAAAAGAGAGGGTATTCCGCCGCCCAGAAGCGGGAAGCCCTCGAAGCCGCCCTTGAATGCTACAAGGGCACGGTCTGGGAGGACTATATCCGCGCGGAGCTGGACAAGCGGTAGGGGATGCCGCTCCCGGAGACCACTGTTCCCGGAACCGGGACGTGCTGCATATCACCGTCGGCCAGCTGCCGCCCCTAGTTCGACCGGCATACGCATCCCGGTTCGGCAGAAAAACTGAGTTCCGGATACGGCTTCTTGACAATCGGCTGACATTTTGCGATAATTTGTCAAAATGAGGAAGCCGTGCAGACTGCCCGGGGCTGGTTTGCAGCGGTATTCGTGAATCCTATCGTTGTGAGGTGCAGTATATGCGTAGAGTTGTCGTTACGGGACTGGGATGTGTTTCGCCTGTCGGAAACACGGTTGACGAAACCTGGGCCGCCATCAGGGCCGGCAAGAGCGGCATAGCGACCATCACGCGCTATGACAATACTCCTTTCAAGGTCAAATATGCCGCCGAGGTCAAGGGCTTCGACGCGGGCAACTACATGGACGGCAAGGAGGCCCGCAAGCTCGCCATATACAGCCGCTATGCGGTCGCCGCTGCCAAGATGGCCCTGGAGGACGCGGACCTCATGGGCAAGAAGGACATCCTTGAGGACACCGCCGTGTACCTCGGCGTCGGGATTGGAGGCCTCGAGGTGACCGAGTCCTCCATGACGAGCTACGTCGAGTCCGGCAAGACCCGCATGCCCCCGCTTACGGTCCCTGAGCTGATTCCCAACGAGGGCGCCGGCAACATCTGCCTTGCCTTCGGAATCCACGGGGCCTCGCACACGATCGCGACGGCCTGCGCCTCGGGCACCGATGCCATAGGCGACGCGCTCGACCAGATCCGCAGCGGCCGCTACGACGTCGTCCTCTCCGGCGGCGCGGAGTGCACCCAGTGCGGCTTCGCCAACCTGGGCTTCACCCTCCTGCATGCCCTCTCTTCCAAGTGGACCGATGCCCCCGAGAAATCCAGCCGCCCCTTCGACAAGCAGCGCGACGGATTCGTCATGGGCGAGGGCAGCACCATCCTCGTCCTTGAGGAGTACGAGCACGCCAAGGCCCGCGGCGCGAAGATCTACGCCGAGCTTGCCGGTTACGGCGGCTCCAGCGACGGCTACCACCTGACCGCCCCCGATCCGAGCGGAATCCCTGGCTCCAAGTGCATGACGCTCGCGATGAAGGATGCCGGTGTCAAACCCGAGGACGTGACCTACTACAACGCGCACGGGACCTCTACCAAGCTGAACGACTCCGGCGAGACCAAGATGCTGCACCTGGCCTTCGGCGAGGCCGCCAGGAAGCTCCACATCTCCTCGACGAAGAGCATGACCGGCCACTGCCTGGGCAACGCCGGTTCCCTTGAGGCCCTGGTCTGCGTAAAGGCGATTCAGGACGGCTTCATCCCCGCGACGATCAACCTGGACGAGGTTGACGTGGAGGGCGGCTGCGACCTGGACTACACCCCAAACAAGGGGCTTGAGATTCCCGTCAACGTCGCTATGAGCGCGAACTTCGGCTTCGGCGGCCACAACGGCTGCATCGTGTTCAAGAAGGTGCAGTGATGGCGGTGACGACGGACATACAGAGCCTGCTCCCCCACAGGAAGCCCTTCCTGTTCGTGGACAGCATAGAAAGCTTTGATGACGAGGGCTGCGTCTGCACCCGGAAGTTCACCGAGGATGACTTCTTCTTCGCGGGGCACTTCCCTGAGTATCCGGTGGTCCCCGGGGTCATCCTGATCGAGACGATGGCCCAGGGCGGCGGGGCTGCCCTGAGCTACCAGAAGAAGTTCGCCGAGGGGAGCCTCTTTTTCCTCGCGACGGTGGACAAGGTTAAGTTCCGCCATCAGGTGCGTCCGGGAGACACGGTGCGCATGGAGGTCAAGAACCTCCGCGTGTCCCCCAAGATGGTCAAGCAGGCTGGCAAGGCCTACGTCGGCGACGTCTTGTGCGCTGAGGCGGAGTGGATGTGCCTGGTGGGCTCCGCTGACTCCGCGAAATAGGGCCGGGTGCGACGTATGAAGCTTGAGAAGCGTTTTTGCGTAAAAGACAACAGGCTCTATTATATAGAAGGAAACAAGGAGCTGGGCATTTCCGGGACCAGGTTGTCCGCCTCCGCCTGTGCGGGCGGCGGCATTCCCCCGTCCGACCTCTCCCGCCTCCTCCTGATCGACCTGCCCTGGACGCAGGTCGGCTGTGACGAGACAAGCTACAACGAGGAGTTCCTCGCGTCCTTCCGTGACTTCCTCAAGGCCCTTGAGGAGAAGGGGGGATATGCGGCGATAATCCCGCTCGCGGACCGGCAGCCCTCCGGCGGGGAGGCGGAGGACTTCGTCGCTTCCTTCAGGCACTGCGCGCGGCGGGTCAAGGACTGCGCCTCCGTTGCGGGATTCGCCGTCCCGGCCGGGGTCCCCGGCGTGGACGCGGCGTTTTTCATGGAGGAGCTCTCCGCCAAGCACCCCCAGTACGTGTTCTTCAGCGGGGATGACTCGCTGCTTAAGGATCCGGGCCTGGTCAGGCTTTTCCTCTAAAAACTCCAATATCTACATTAGCTTCAATAAAAGCCCCCTTTGCGGGGCTTTCTTTTAAAAAACAGTAAGAAAACGCATATTTTTCAAATATCTGCTTGAACAATTCTTTTCTTTGTGTAACAATCACTCGCATAAAGTGTTTTGGCCCGGGATGCGGCGTGTGTGTGATTATTGGGTGGTCGTGGAGACGTTGGCCACCCTGTTGCCGCGGCCGGGCAAGAGAGGCGTATATGAGCAGTGAAAAAAGTAACCTTCTGAAGATGGCGGCCGGTACCATAGCCACGACTTTCTTCTTTGTGGCAATGGGCCTGTTCGTTTCCTTCTGCCTTCCGGAGGAGGGCGGGGATGTGGCTGGCTGGGAGGTCCAGTCAGCCTGTGAGCCTTCTGTTTCGGAGGACGATGTCCTTGCCGCAGCCGGGCAGGAGGAGCCGGAGGACGATGCCATCGAGCTGCATCTGGATGCCGTCAAGGGCGGGGACCTCGGCCTTGTGCCCGGTGCCTCCGAGACCAATGTCGGCGGGGGCATGGACTTCGCGAGCTACGAGCCCGTCGATGACACCGAGCTTTCCCTGTACCGCAACCAGGACACGAAGAGCTATGTCGAGTGGTTCTACACCCAGGTGACGGGCAGCCGCGAGATTGCCCTCGCAGTGCTTGACGCGGCATCCCAGTTCAACGTCTCGCCCTCGCTTGCCTTCGCGCTTGCCTATACCGAGAGCAAGTACAAGCCGGACGCGACGCACACGAACGTGAACGGCAGCATTGACCGCGGGCTTTTCCAGCTGAATTCCTATTCTTTCCCCAACCTGACCGAGGAGCAGTTCTTCGATGCGGAGACCTCCGCCTACTACGGGATGTCCCACCTGAGCTACTGCCTGGAGGTCTCCAGCACCCAGATCGCGGGCCTCGCCAAGTACAATGCGGGCCGCGGCAAGGTGGAGGGCGACAGGACCCCCCAGTCCACGCTCAACTACATCGCCAAGATACTGGACTACCAGAAGAAGCTGGACAGCAACTTCTCCACGGAAATCCTCGCCTTCTATTCTGACGGCAACGGCCTGTCAACCGGCCGCTACCTGGCCAAGTACTAGAGCTTCCCCCGTTTTTCCCATATACTGATGTATATGGAAGGAAACAAGTTCAGCTACTGCCCCCAGTGCGGGAGCAGGAACATAGAGACGCACAGGGGCGGCTACAAATGGGTCTGCCCCGACTGCGGCTTCGACCTCTACTGCAACGTCGCGAGCGCGGTGGGGGTGGTGATTGCCGACAGCGAGGGCAAGATTCTATTCGAGCGCCGCGCGAAGGAACCTCGCAAGGGCAAGCTGGCCCTGCCGGGGGGCTTCACTACGATGGACGAGAGCGCGGAGGAGTCCGCCGCCCGCGAGTGCCTTGAGGAGACGGGCGTTTCGCCCAGGAACATCCGCTACCTCTGCTCATATCCGAACGACTACCTGTATAAGGGAATTCACTACAAGACATGCGACCTCTTCTTCACCGCCGAGATCGATGCCGGCACGGAGCTCCGCGCCCAGGAGCAGGAGGTCACGGCATTCGAATGGATTCCCGTGCGGAGCCACGGGGACGTGGATGCCCTGGACCTGGGCTTCCCCTCCGCGAGGCATACCCTCCACAAGTGGGTTGAGGAAGTCCTAAGGCTGCCCCGCTGATTTTCCGAAAACAGAAATAGGGTACTATGCGTATGAGACATCTAAAAGGTTTTGCGGTCCTTGCCTTGTTTTTGATTCCCTCGGTCGCCTTTGCCAAGCCGAAGAAAAACAAACGTTCCATTTTTTCCGTCCCGTCCAGCGTTCCTGTCCAGGAGCTGGAGGCGGAGCCGGCCGTGGAGGAGACCGCGGCGGAGGGCGAGGAGGTCATAGAGATTGCCATCCAGCTCCCGCCGGCCGATGAGGACGGCCTGCTCGCGGGAGAGGCCCCCCTCCTGGAGGAATCCCCCGCCATAGACCTGGACTGGAAGGGCGAGGTCATCGAGTATTCCGCGGGCGAGCTGCCCGAGCGCAAGATACTGGAGATCTGGGGGGCGGACCACCCTTCCGCAGTCAAGTACCGGGACCGCTATGTCAACGGACAGAACAAGAAGTGGCTCATCGAGTCCTTGGAGCGTTCCGTTCCCTACCGCCCCTACATCGTCAGGAAGCTCAAGGAGGCGGGCCTGCCCCTTTTGCTCCAGTACCTGCCCATCGTCGAATCCTACTACAACCCCTATGCCGTCTCCTATGCCGGCGCGACCGGAATCTGGCAGTTCATGACGAATTCGATGGGCTCCCGCCTGACCAAGAACACCTGGTACGACGACCGCCGCGACCCCTGGAAGAGCACCGACGCGGCCGTCGCCAAGCTCGCCGACAACTACGGCTACTTCGGCGACTGGGCCATCGCGATCGCCGCCTACAACTGCGGCGTGGGCGCGATGAACAAGGTCGTCAAGAAGAACAAGGACAAGGATTTCTGGTACCTCGCCGAGAACAAGCTTATCCCCGCGCAGTCGGTCGAGTACGTCCCCAAGCTGCTCGCGATCGCGGACCTCATAGAGAACGCCGAGTACTACGGGGTCACCGACATAGCCGAGGCCGCCGCGCTGGCCGACATGGACCAGGTGGACGAATACGACTACCTCCATACCAGGAAGATGTACAGCCTGGAGCAGATTGCCTCCGTGACGGGCGTGGAGCATTCCCGCGTCCGCCTGCTGAACCCCTCGCTCCTCCGCAGCTGCACCCCTGCCCGCGAGGAGTTCTCCGTCCGACTGCCCGCCGGGACGCTGACGGACGAGGTGACCGAGGAGGGCCTGAACACCGCCCTCGCCGCCTTGGGCACGCCCGCTGACGCGATAGTCTACACGGTCAAGGAGGGGGACACCCTCTGGGGGATCAGCCGCCGCTACAGCCTGTCCGTCAAGGACATCTGCGACGCGAACGACATCCGCGAGAAGTCCGTCCTCAGCATAAGGCAGAAGCTCATCATCCCGATATTCGACTGAGATTCTGCAATTGACGATATTTCCTTTTCCGTATAGAATGGAACAATGAACATTGTTCTGGGGGTGTCGGCCTCAACCGGAATCGGGATAGGAAAGGCTTTTGTCCTGCCCGAGGCCCAGGAAAGGATAATTCCGAGGCGGGCGATAGAAGAAAAAGAGATAGAGGGCGGCTGGGCCCGCTTCACCGATGCATGCTCGCAGGTGGAGGCGCAGATTGACGCGCAGCTGTCCGCGCTTCCCAAGGACAGCCTGCAGCACGTCCTGTTCGAGACCTACCAGCTGATGCTCGCCGACCCCGTGTTCACGCAGGAACTGCGCGATCTGTTCATCGCCGAGCGCATAAACATAGAGTACGCGCTGGAAAAGAAAATCTTGGAATATGCGGACCGCCTCCGCAACAGCGGCAACGACTACCTGTCCGAGCGGGCGCAGGACATAGAGGACGTGTTCGGCAAGGTGCAGGACTACCTGGTGGGCTACCATCCCTTCAACATCGAGGAAGTCCCGGACAACGTCGTCCTCGTCGCCTCGTCGATACGGCCGAGCGACACTTTCATCCTGAACAAGCGCAAGATCCTTGGGCTGGCCCTGACCGAGGGCGGGACTTCCAGCCACGTCGCCATACTCGCCCGCAGCTTCGGCATACCCGCCGTCGTCGGCCTGGAGAAGGTCGCCGAGCAGGTCAGCTCCGGCGAGGACGTCATCGTTGACGGCATCCTCGGCGAGGTGGTCATCAGCCCGGACGCGCAGGCTGTCGCAGACTACAACAAGAGGGTCGAGAAGGAGAACGCCTACCTCCGCGTGCTCGCCGAGTACCGGGACAAGGAGGCGAGGACCAAGGACGGCACGCTCTTCAAGCTGATGGCCAACATCGGCACGCCGGAGGAGGCGGACACCGCGCTCTCCGAGGGGGCCGACGGAATCGGCCTCTTCCGCACCGAGTTCCTCTTCATGAACGCCCTGTCGATGATAGGCGGGGCGGGCGGCATCCCCACGTCGAATTCCGTCACCGAGGACGCGCAGTTCGAGGCATACAAGTACGTCCTGCAGAAGATGGGCGACAGGCCCGTCACCATCCGGACCCTGGACGCGGGCGGCGACAAGCTGATCGACATGAAGAACATGCCCGACATCCACGAGCACAACCCCCTGATGGGGCTCAGGGCAATCCGCCTGTCCCTCTACTACCCGCAGGTGTTCCGCACCCAGCTCCGCGCCCTCTACCGGGCGAGCATCTACGGCAACCTCCGCATCATGCTCCCCCTGATCACCGACGTGGCGCAGGTGGACACCATAAAAGGCATAGCCCGGGGCGTGCAGCTGAGCCTGAAGGAGGAGGGCATCCCCTACCGGGAGGACGTTCCCATCGGCATAATGGTGGAGACCGCCGCCGCCGCAATCACATCGGACTGCCTCGCCAAGAATTCCGCCTTCTTCTCCATAGGGACGAACGACCTCATCCAGTACACGCTGGGGATTGACCGGGAGAACCCGACCGTCGCCCCCCTCTACAACGAGTACAACCTCGCCGTCATCCGCCTGCTGCGCCTGATCATCCACAACGCGTGGAAGTACGACGTGCCGCTCTCCGTCTGCGGGGAGATGGCGGGCCGCAAGGAGAGCGCGATAATCCTCGCGGGCATGGGCATACGGACGCTGAGCATGGCCCCCCGGCAGATACCGGTCATCAAGTCCACGCTCGCAAGCTTCTCCATACAGGAGCTGGAGAACATCTCCAGCAGGGCAATCGTCTAGATGCACGGGCGGACCTTCCTGCTCGCGGTCTTCCTGCTGTTCGCCGCGGGCCTGCTCCCGGCGGCGACGCCCGGGCCCAACCGCAGGCTCTTCCCCTTCAACGAGCTTATCAGCGACGAGGACCTTTCGAGGCTGGAGGCGGGCGAGATTGTCATCCGCAACATAAGGGACAGGAAGAACATGTGCATGAGGCGGGGAATCAGCGACTACCCCGACGAAATACTCGACATGTTCACCGAGCTGAACCCGGGCTACCTGGCCGAGATCCTCTACATGTTCCCGGAGGAGGGGAACAGCGACGAGTCCGTCATCTCCCAGTCCGACGCGATTTTCTCCGACTGGCCCCTCTACAAGGAGGTCATCTACACGGACGAGGACACGGGCAAGAGCAAGCCCCTATTCCCCGAGGCTGAGCTGGTCAAACGGACTGACGGCTACCGCTGGAAGTCCATTTGGACACACGTCAAGATGGATTTCCTTGCTCCCTATGACACCGAGCTGATCATCAAGACGACCGACGACACCTTCTTCTTCAGCCAGATAAACCAGGAGGCCATGAAGTACAAGTTCGTCACCGCCGTGAGGCCCAGGAACATGCAGGCCGCCATCTGCTGCTTCAAGTTCCGGGGCAACTGGTTCGTCTACGCGCTCGGCGGCGTGAAGGCCCCGGTCATCCCCTTCGTCCGCAACAAGATCGACCACCAGTTCATAGGCCGCATCGAGGACTTCACCGTCTTCTACATAAAACGCTTCGACATAAAGAGGTGATAGCATGATGAACCCTGGTACCCTGCTCCTGTGCGGGATTGTCTTCCTCGCAGTCGGCCTCCTGTTCGCCGCCGCAGGCTTCTGGCTCAGGCTGCCCTCGTCCGTGCAGAAAGCCCCCATCAGCAAGGCCGCGGGGACAATCTTCTATATAATAGGCGCGCTGACCGCCATCTGCGGCCTGTTCGCCATGGCCTTCCACGGCAACGCCCGGAAGACCGCCGTTGAGCTCTGCCTGCTCGCGTACCTGGCCGCCGTCATCGTCCTGCTCCTCGTGTTCACCTGGCTGGTGAAGGGGCCGGATTCCCGCTAGCCGCAGGCCGCCCCCGAATTTGATTGATAGCCGGGCGTTTATGCTGTATAATATTCCTGCAAGGCATCCGCAAGCGTTGCCCTGCAGGATGTCCTTATGAAAAAAACGAAAGCCCTTGTTGCCTCTCTCCTGGCGTTCCTGCTCACACCCGCCCTGCTCTCCTCCTGTTTCCTTGCCAAGAAGGAGCTCGTCATGGCGACCGGCGGCGCGAGCGGGACTTACTATCCCCTGGGGACCGCCATAGCCGGCATCTGGAACGAGGGCATGGGCGACGTGGACGTGAAGGTCCTGACGACCGGGGCTTCCGTGGAGAACATCAGGCTCCTGGACAAGGGCGAGGTGCAGGCCGCAATCGTCCAGAACGACGTGCTTGACTACGCCTGGAACGGGACGGATTTGTTCGAGGGCGGCAAAATCGAGGGCATACAGGCGATCGGGACCCTCTACCCCGAGGTCGTCCAGGTTGCCGCGTCCACGGAGAGCGGCATAACCGATGTCCGGGGCCTGCGGGGCAAGCGGGTCTCCGTGGGCGACAGCGGCTCCGGCGTGGAGCTGAACGCCAAGCAGATCCTGGAAGGCTACGGCCTGTCCTTCGGCGACATAGAAATGCGGAACCTCTCGTTCAAGGAGAGCGCGGATGCCATCCGCGGCGGCATGCTGGACGCGTGCTTCGTCACGGCGGGCGTGCCCAACGCGGCCCTGCAGGAGCTTGCCTCCTCTTCCGGCATCGTGCTTGTTCCGGTCTCCGGCGCGGAGGCGAAGGCTGTCTGCACCGGCTACCCCTTCTACACCAAGACCGTCATCCCCGGCGGCACCTACCGGGGCACGGACGCGGACGTGCAGGCCCTCTCGGTCAAGGCGACCCTCGTTGTGAGCGGGTCGCTCAGCGAGGATACCGTCTACAGGATGACCAAAGCCCTGTTCGAGCACCTGGGGGAGCTGGGCGAGGCCCATCCCAAGGGCAGGGACCTGTCCGCCCCCTCCGCCATAAGCGGGGTGACGATATACTTCCATCCGGGCGCGATTAAGTATTACCGCGAGTGCGGCGCGATGTAGTCCGTTTAACACCCCCAAAAACGTCCGTTTAGGGCTGCCCTAAATTCCCCCGGAAACCTGGCGGATTTATGACATTTCGCACTGCGGGCCCGAACACATAAAATGTGAGAATCCGCCAGAAAAAATGTTCATAAAATGTGATAAACTGTTGTTATGGCACAGGAAATCAGAAGGAAGATGGACACCTTCCTTAGGGAATGGAAGAAAACGGAAGGCCACCTGCCCCTCATCGTCCGCGGGGCACGTCAGGTGGGGAAGACCTACTCTATCAGGAAGTTCGGGGAAACCTACAGGTCCTTCATCGAAATAAACTTCGTGTTCAACCCTGAGTTCAAGGATATCTTCGACAGAGGCTACGCGACCGACGAGGTCATAAAGAAGATTTCCTTTATAAGAAGGAGAACTCGCAGCTGGAGATGGACTTCTTCATGCGGACAACGGAAAGCCTTGTCCCCGTCGAGGTGAAGGCCAAGGACGGGGCGACGGTCTCCCTGAACAACCTGATTTCATCGGATTCCTACCCCGACATCCGCTTCGGCATAAAGCTCTGCCACAGGAACATCGGCTTCAACGGACGATTCTACACGATTCCTTACTTCTGCGCCTTCCTGCTCAGACGCTTCCTCAAGGATACCCCTGTCCCCGCAATGAATGACTGTTGACAAAAATTCCCGGCGCAGCAGAAATTCGTGGGCGAAATCCGCAAGTGCCCGGGCTGCGGTACAGTTTTGGAATCGTTCCAGGCGGTATGCCCTGCATGCGGGATGGAGATTAGAGGGAATTCAGAAGCTGCCTCAAGCGTAAAGCAGTTTTCGGAAAAGCTGGCGGAACTTCAACTGGATAGTAGTAAGAATGTTACTGTTCATGCAAAAATGTATTCAACCACGATTTTGATCTTCAAGAAAAGATAGCAACATCAAAAGCTTGGATCGCAAAAATGGAACAGATGTATAATAAGGCAAAACTGTCATTTCCTGATTCTCCCAAGTTTCAGCAGATAAAAGAGATATATGAGGATGCTAAGAAACAAGAAAAAAAGTCAAAGAGCGGAAGCGGTTCGCTTTGTTCGTGTAGAACCCGATGAGGTGAGGCTCGTCTTCGCATTCAAGGTAGACGATGCCGCCGCCTACGAGGTGCTGGGCGGCGCGGAGCGCCTGTATCGCCTGTTCCATGAGCCTGTTGCCGGTGAGCGGGTTTTCTCTGCCGTAGGCGGCGTTTTTCCCGAACTGCGCGACAAGGAATGCGGATGCGTTGTAGCCGTCACCGTCGGGGGCGCGCTCGGCGTGGCGGTCAAGCCCCCTCCGGACGGTCTTGGAAAGACGGCTTCCGTCAATCTTGACCGCCTTGTGGGTGAGGGCAAAGTAGGCAATCAAATCGTCATTGTCATCAAGGACAAAGTAGGTGATTGCCTGACGCTTCCGTGCGAAGTCAATGGCGTTGCGATGCAGGAACTGCTCGATTTCCGGGTTCTTGGGGCAGGAAAAGCTTCTGATGAGTTGCTGTGCGAATGCAAGCCCTTCATCGTCAGCTTTTCCGCCCTTGGCTTCTATGATGTCGAGGATGTTTCTTACGAAGATTTCGCTCATGATTCCGCCTTGCCGTACTTTTTGCGGAGTTTTCGCATGATTTCTTCGTGATCCGTTTCAAAGATAGTATCCGCCGGGGGCTGAATCGGCGGGTCTTTTTCGGAAAGCTCAAGCGCGCGGACGAACCGCTCCGCCGCCTCGGGCGTGGTGATGTGGACGTTTGCGAAAATGCTTGACGTTGCCATAGAAACCTCCTTGCGTGGTATGCCCTAAGCATATCACAAAGGGGAAAAAAAAGAAAACTGTCAGCTGCGCCGCGGGCAGCATTCCGCGGGAACAAAACAATCAGGGAGCAGCGCATGGGCTTGTTCAATAAGAAAAATGAAGGCGGACTGATGGACTCTTTCCTTAGGGGATGTAAGAAAACGGAGGACCTCCTTGCACGTGAAGGACTGCTTCCCACATAAACGCCGGACCGTGTCCCGGACAGCTGCGGGCGGGGCAGCTGTCTGTAGACAAGAGTGATAGATTTGTAGTATGATTATCAAAGTTATTTTCAGTAAGGATTGCGAATTCCTTGGAATCCGAGCCTCTGAATAAACGATTTAAGTTTTCTTATAGTTTTTTCATACGGC
>JAFSSU010000191.1 GCA_017450845.1 Treponema sp. | reverse complement strand
ATCGCCCCCCTCGTCCACCTGGGCGCGACGAGCGTGGACATCCTGGACACCGCCCTGTCCTGCCGCATGAGGGACGTGACGCAGAAGGTCGTCCTTCCCTCGCTGATCGCGCTGGAGAAATCCCTCTGCGCCATCGCCGACCGCGACGCGGAGACCCCGCAGGTGGGGCGCACGCACGGGCAGCACGCCGTCCCGATTACATTCGGCTGGTCGGTCGCGGAGTTCGTCTCCCGCCTGGGCAAGTCCATCCTGCGCATTGACGAGCTTTCGCGACAGCTCAAGGGCAAGCTCGCCGGGCCGGTCGGCTCATACAACGGCCCCAGCATGATAGTCAAGGACCCCGAGCAGCTTGAGGCCGAGTACGTGCACTTCCTGGGCCTGGAGCCGTCCGAGTACTCCAACCAGCTCGTGGAGCCCGAGTACCTGCTCCGCCTGCTGCTTGAGATGAACGTCGCGTTCGGCATCATCGCGAACCTCGCGGACGACCTGCGCAACCTGCAGCGGAGCGAGATAGGGGAGGTCTTCGAGTACTTCTCGTCGACGCAGGTCGGTTCGTCCACCATGCCCCAGAAGCGGAACCCCTGGAACAGCGAGCACGTCAAGTCGCTCTGGAAGGCGATGAGCCCCCGCGTCCTGACCTTCTACATGGACCAGATTTCCGAGCACCAGAGGGACCTGACCAATTCCGCGAGCCAGCGCTTCATCGCGGACTACGTGGCGGGATTCACGATGGCCGTGGACAGGATGCAGTCGGTCGTCTCCGGCCTGCAGGCCGACAAGGAGGCCATGGCGCGCAACCTGGACGGCGCGGGCGGAAAGGTGAAGGGCGGGGTCCTCGCCGAGCCGGCCTACATCCTTCTCGGCGAGGCGGGCGTGAGCGACGGCCACGAGGTCATCCGCAAGATTACCCTTGAGGCCGAGAAGTCCGGCAGGACCTTCTTCGAGGTGCTCAAGACCCATACGGACGCGTTCGCCAAGATAACCGCCCAGCTGGAGAAGCTCGGAATCGCCAACCCCGAGTCCTTCTTCGAGCATCCGGCCAACTACCGGGGCCTCGCGGGAACCAAGTCCCGCCGCCTGGCGCAGAAGTACCAGTCCCTGATGGAGGGGCTGGAGAAAAAGGCCTGACCGGAAGGATCATGGCGGTGAACGGTCAGTACACGGCAGCCCTCGTCGGCTGCGGCAGGATAGGCTACAGCCTGGGCCTGGACCCGAAGAGGGAGCAGCCCGCGAGCCACACGATGGCCCTCCTTGACAACAGGAGGGTGCGCCTCGTCGCTGGCTGCGACAGCGACATCGAGAAGCTCTCCGTCTGGCACAAGGCCGTCGGCACGGCGAGGACCTTCCAGCGCAGCGAGGACATGTACCGGGAGCTCCGCCCGGACATCATCACCGTCGCCGTGCCGGAGGACTTCCACAAGAGCGAGGCCCTGGCCGCCATCGCCGCGCGTCCCAGGCTCGTCATACTGGAGAAGCCCGTCGCCCTGAACTCCCGCGAGGCCCAGGACATAAAGAACGCCTCGACGGAGGCGGGTGTCCCCGTGATGATAAACCACGAGCGGAGATTCGCCGAGGACTACAAGAGGGCGAGGAAGTGCCTGTCCGAAATCGGCACGCTCCAGAGCATCTACGCGAGCCTTTCTTCCAGCCTCTGCCTCTACGACAGGAAGGGCGAGTCCACCGGGGCGTGCAGCCTCTTCCACGACGGGACCCACCTGGTGGACGCGGTGATGTACTTCCTGGGCGACCCGCCCTCGCTCGGCCAGCCGGTCCTGACCGGGGTGTACAAGGACGAAAAGGGCGGGGTCAGGCAGCTTTCCGCCCACTGGTCGGCGGAGTCCTGTCCCGACATAACGGTGACGATGAGCGGGCGTTCCCGATATTTCGGCTTCGAGATACAGCTGAACGGCACGGAGGGGCGGGTCTGCATCGGCAACTCCTACCTCAAGGTATACAGAAGGAAAGATTCCCCCCTCTACACGGGCTTCTACTCGCTCGTCTGCGACGACGAGGCGGGCAGCGTGGGCAAGACCCGGTATTTCTCCAATATGGTGCAGAACGCCGTGGACTTCCTGGACGGCAAGTCCCCCCTCCTCTCGCCGATAGACACCGGCATAAAGGACCTGCTGATTCTTGAGGACATCAAGACCCAGCTGTACAGGTAGCGGGGCGGGAAGGTTCAAGTTCTGTTAAAAATCGATTATTGTCTATATACGGAGGAAAGAACATATGGCACAGAATATCGAACCATACAGGCAAACCGTCAAGGCGTGTTTGAAAGATAAAACTTATTATATTGATTTTTATCAACGCGAATACGTATGGCGCAAAAAGACAGTAGAAATTTTGCTCGATGATATTTTCGAGGTATTTGAGCAGTCATATTATCCTCATAAAGATGCTGATTTGACACAAGAGTTGATGGAGTCATTCAATTGGTATTATATGAATGTCTTTATCACAAATAAAATTAATAACAAGGTTTATATCGTTGATGGACAACAGCGACTTTCGACATTAACACTTATTGCTGTAAAGTTATTTCATCTTACAAATAATGACCAGAGGAAAAAGTTGCTACTTCCCTGTATTTGTGGGCAGGACTATTTTACTGGTGATGTTTATTGCATTGACAATGACAAGAGAAAGCGAGCTATGGATTCTATATTACATGGGACTCCAATTGCTCTTCCATATAAAAACCAGACCGAGAATACTCTTATAGATCGATATTCGGATATATCTACATACATAGATAATAAGAAGCTTGATGAAAAAACATTAGATGCTTTTATATATTATTTTATGAATAAGCTCGTCTTGGTTGAACTAAGTATTGATAATCAGGACGACACGGCTATGGTGTTTGAGGTTATAAATGATAGAGGAGAGGCCTTAAAACCATTTGAAATATTGAAAGGGAAACTTATAGGTGCGTTGCCAAAATCTGATACAGATATATACTCTTCCAAATGGGATTCTTCAATGCAAGCGGTGAAGGGTGTAGAGGATTCTTTTTTTATTAACTATTTAAAATCTCGGTTTGTTTTTAAGAAGAATTCTGAAAAAGAAAATCAGATAAACAATGCTTATCATCGTTACATATTTGATGATAAGGACGATGCTTCTGTTTTGGGATTTAGGAAGATAGATTTAAATAGGGTTTTGTCTATAAAACAGTTTATAGAAGACGATGTCGTTTATTATTCAAAGCTGTATGCAAAGATAATCAGAAATGAAAATGAATATCTTTCATACAGTAATAACATTCACAAGTTAGATGGTCAATATCAGCTCATAATGGCGGCTTGTACAATAAATGATACTGAAGAGGATGAGAAAATAGCCTTAATAGCAAAGGAATATGATCGTCTTCATATGCTTTTAAGAATGAACGGGGTTTATGATAGTAATGATTTCCATAGTATTTCTTACAGCCTTAATGAAAGATTGCATGGGTTGCCAATAAACGAGTACCGTTCTGTCTTTGATGAGATTATCAAAGACAGAATAAAAGATGTCAAAACGACAGGAAATGTTAATTCCGTTCTTGATTTTGTTCGTTTTTCTCAGCTTGGATACGGTACAAATATAGACCAGACAGCTCTATACTACATTCTTGCTAGGGTAGAGAATTTCTTGTGCTCAAAAATGAATATCGAACCAGAGAATGATGTCCAATATATGTCAACAAAACACTCTCCCAGTTATGGTTATCATATTGAACACATTTTATCAGACAATGAGGAGAATAAAGCATACTTCTCTACTGAAGAAGATTTCTGGGAGCGGAGGAACAACATAGGCGCATTATTGTTGTTAAAAGGACGAGATAACATCAGCTCCGGAAATGAATTGTATAAGGATAAGCTGGAAACTTATTCTCATGGAACAAAATGGGCAAATACGCTTTGTAAAAGTTTTTACAATGCGAACCCAGACTTTAGGGATTTTAATGACTGGCTGACAACAAATAAGCATGTTTCTTTTGTCCCATATTCTGAATTTGGAGTACCAGAGATGGAAGCCAGGTGCAGGCTGTTATATGAGCTCGTCAAAATCATTTGGGAAGTAGATTGACAAGGGATAGGATACCATCGTTTGCTCGGAGGACAAGCCATGAAGGACTTGCGGATTGACAATTCGATTTTTATCATGTTCGTGGCATCGGAGGAATACCGCCGGGAACACGGGCTTTCGGTCAGCGACTTCCTCTTGCTGGATAAGAAATGCCGCATACTGGATTATATTTCCGAATGTCCCGATGTGTTTGATGCAATGACGGAACAGGAAATGTCCAAGGAGATAGATGCCTATGTCTCAGCCCGTTCCTGAAACTCTGTATCACGGGACAATCTTCAGGATTGACAGGATTGATGTCTCAAAAGGCCGGAACAACAAGGATTTCGGCAGGGGATTCTATATGGCCATGTCCAGAAGCCAGGCAATAGGCATGATGCATAAAAAGTATCGGGAGTCAATGATCCGGAGAGGGAATGGAGGGGAACAGAGTCCGTTCTCCGAACGCCTTTATAAGATTGAAATCGATGCCGAGGCCGCAAATTCTTTGAATGTCAGATATTTTGAGCAGGCAGATATGGAATGGCTGGACTTCATCTTGAAGTGCCGCGAACGTGGAGGAACTCCCCATGACTATGATTTGGTAATAGGACCGACGGCGGATGACAATACTTTGTTGTGTCTGAGGACATACTGGCAGGAGTTTTACGGTGAGGTAGGTTCCTGCGAGGCAAAGGAAATCCTTTTGAGGAACCTTGAGCCTGAGAATCTCGGCAGGCAGTGCTTCATCGGGAAACAGGATGTCGCGGACAGGGTTATAAAGGGCTTTGAGGAAATAGACTGGGGCAGGTTATGAGCGAGGGGAAAGTGCAGGTTGCAAAGGGGATGTGCGTGATCGCCATGACCAAGCATATCATGGAAAAATACAAGCTGCCGCAGAGCGATGCGTTTGCAAGGCTCGCCTCCCTTGATTTCTACCGCCTGTTCCTGAACACGGATTCAGGGCTTTACCTGGAGCCGGACTACTTTCTTTTCACGGCATGTGACATCGAGATAAGCGGCGACAAAGAGGGGATGTATGAGTATATACAGAACAACTGAGGCCCGGGGTCCAAGCTTGGACAGCTTTTCCCGTTATTGGAGGACATCAAGACCCAGCTGTACCGCTAGGGGGCGGGAAGTTTGATTTTTCCAGGAAACATGCTATAATTGTCAGGACGGCCCTGGGGGCCGCGATTCTTTTTCTTCGGCAGGTGCATGCCTTATGAACGAATATTCCTGCTCTGAGCATCTACGTCCGGTCGTGTACGTTGACCCGGCCAAGTGCTGCAACTGCCACCGCTGCATAGCCGTCTGCCCGGTCAAGATGTGCAACAACGGCTCGGGCGACCACGTCTTCGTCAACCATGACCTCTGCATCGGCTGCGGCACATGCATCGACGCGTGCGTGCACGGGGCCAGGCAGGGGATCGACGACATCCAGTCTTTCCTGCACGACCTCAAGGCGGGCATCCCGATCGTCGCCATAGTCGCGCCAGCCGTCGCCGTCAACTTCAAGGGCAGGGACCTGGAGCTGAACGGCTGGCTCAAGTCCGCCGGGGTGAGGGCCGTGTTCGACGTGGCTTTCGGGGCGGAGCTTACGACCAAGAGCTACGTGGAGCAGATAAAGGAAGAGAACCCGGCGGTCATGATATCGCAGCCCTGCCCCGCGCTCGTCAGCTTCATAGAGATCTACCAGCCCCAGCTCATAAAGCACCTGGCCAAGGGCGACAGCCCCATGGCGCACACGGTGGAGTGCATCCGCCACTTCTACCCCCAGTACAAGGACTGCAAGGTCGCGGTCATCTCGCCATGCTACGCCAAGAGGCGCGAGTTCGACGAGAACGGGCGGGGCGACTACAACGTGACGATGAAGAGCCTGGACGCGTATTGCAGGCAGAAGGGGATTGACCTTGCGAGCTACCCCAGGACTCCTTACGAGAATCCTCCCGCCGAGAGGGCGGTCCTCTACTCCACTCCTGGCGGACTCATGCGCACCGCGGAGAGGTTCGTCCCGGGCATATCGGCCCAGACCCGCAAGATAGAGGGGCAGCCCGCCGTGTTCGAGTACCTGTCCGGCCTGAACCGCTCGCTGTCGTCGGGGGGCAAGCCCTACTACCGCCTGGTGGACTGCCTGAACTGCGAGAAGGGCTGCAACAGGGGCGGCGGCACGACGAACAACAGGATGCCCTTGGACGAGCTGGAGAGGCTCGTGGAGGACCGTGCCCGGGCGAGGCGGGAGCATTGGAAGACCTCGGGCAGCAGGCCGGGAAGGCTCGCGCTCAGGAAGCTGGAGAAGACCGTGGACGCGTACTGGAGGCCCGGGATCTACGAGCGCAAGTACAGGGACCGCAGCGTGTCCATGAGGAAGGCCATAAAAAACCCGACCCCGGACGAGCTCAGGGAGATTTATGCCAGCATGGAGAAGCACGTCAAGACCGACCTCTATGACTGCGGGGCATGCGGCTACAGCGGCTGCGAGCAGATGGCGGTCTCCATCTTCAACGGGCTCAACCGCAGGGAGAACTGCCACCACTACGTCCAGCACATCGCCAACCAGGACCACGAGAAGGAGATCCGCGAGGCCGTCAGCAGCATCACCGAGGCCGTGCGGTCCGGCAGCGAGGCCCTCAAGAGCAACGTGCATGACCTGCAGGAGATCAGGAGCATGAATACGCTGACGACGGAGGGAATCAAGGACCTGCACAAGAAGGTGGACGGCATCTGGGACATCGTCGGCATCATCAACAACGTCGCCGACCAGACCAAGATAATCGCCTTCAACGCCGAGCTTGAGGCCTCCAGCTCCGGCGAGGCGGGCAAGAACTTCCACATCGTCGCGACGGAGATCCGCCGCCTGTCCGACACGATAATCGACAGCATCAAGGAGATCAAGGTCGTCATCGACGAGATACAGCGGGCATCCGACCGCCTCATCCTGAACAGCGAGAAGGGGACCCGGCAGATAGACACGAGCTGGAACAACGCGAAGTCGCTAGAGAGGGGCTTCGGGAGCATCATGGCCTCCTCGGGGGAGTCAGGCGGT